>JAUXST010000063.1 GCA_030679805.1 Reyranella sp.
CGACCTGAGAACCTTCGACCATGCCCCGCCCGGCGCGCCCGCCGGTATGTATCCCTGGAGGATGAGGGGAGGTCCCGCGGCCTTTACCGGGTATTCGCTACCCAGCGTCCTGAGCCGTGCGTAGCAAGCAAAGGCTGCCCCCGCCGACGATCCGTCCGGCTGTGGGGTGGACCGAGGTGCGAGAAAACGCATCCGAGGACTGATTTGACGGTCATCTGCGGCCGCCCGAGGTGGGGCCGCAGGGTCAGATTTTCTGCGATGTCACAGGTGGGCGCTCAGCCTGTGTCACAACATTTGTCTCAACTTGGTGTGACACCTTGGTGTGACACCGGAAACCTACGCCGCCTTCTTCGCCCGGTGGGCCTGGATCGCGGCCCACAGCGACGCCGCCGTCACCGGCATGTCGATGTGCTTGATGCCGGTGTGCGGGGCGATCGCGTCGACGATGGCGTTGATCACCGAGGGTGGGGCGCCGATGGCGCCGGCCTCGCCCGCGCCCTTCACGCCGAGCGGATTGGTGGTGCACAGGCTATTGTGCATGCCGAAGCTGACGGCCGGTACGATGTCGGCGCGGGGCACGGCATAGTCCATGAACGAGCCGCTGAGCAGTTGCCCCGAGTCCTTGTCGTAGACGGTCCTTTCGGTCAGTGCCTGGCCCACGCCCTGGCCGACGCCGCCGTGGATCTGGCCCTGCAGCAGCAACGGGTTCAGCGCCATGCCGAAGTCGTCCATCACGCTGTAGTTCACGATCTCGATCGTGCCGGTGTCGGGATCGACTTCGAGCTCGCAGACGTGGCAGCCGTTGGGAAAGGTGTCGGCCTCGGGCGTGCGCGTGAATTCGTCGTCGAGGCCGGGCTTCTCGCCTTTCGGCACGTGCTTGGGATCCTTGGCGGCCTTGGCCACGTCGAACAGGCTCATGGTGCGGTCGGTGCCCACGATCTTGAAGCTGCCGTCGGCATAGTCGATGTCGGCCGCACTCGCTTCCATCACCGAGGCCGCGACCAGCTTGCCCTTGGCGATGATCTTGTCGGCCACGCCGATCGTCGCCACGCCGGCCACGGCGATGGTGCGGCTGCCGCCGGTAAAACCCTCGGGCGTCGTGTCGCTGTCGCCCTGCACGATCCGGATGCTGCCGGAGTCGACGCCGAGACGCGCCGAGGCGATCTGGGTGATCGCCGTCTCGTGGCCCTGGCCGTTGGTCTGGTTGCCGAGGAAGAGCGTGATCGTGGAATCCTCGTTGAACTTGGCGACGGCGGTCTCCGGCGGGCCGCCCGAGCACTTCTCGACATAGGTCGCCATGCCGATGCCGCGCCACTTGCCCTTGGCGAGCGATGCCGCGCGGCGGGCCGGGAAGCCCGCCCAGTCGGCCTTGTCCATGCCCTTGCGCATGACGCCCTCGAAGTCGCCGCTGTCGTAGGTGTCGCCCAGCGCCGTCTTGTAGGGGATCTGGCTCTTCTTGATGAAGTTGCGGGCACGGATCTCGTCCGGCGGGAGGCCTGTCTCGCGCGCGATGTGGTCGACGAAGCGTTCCACCAGATAGGCCGCCTCGGGCCGCCCGGCGCCGCGGTAGGCATCGGTCGGCACGGTGTTGGTCATCACGCCCTTGATGTTCACGTAGATCGCCGGCGCCGTGTAAAGGCCATTCAGCATCGAGGTGCCGGCCATGGTCGGGATGAAGACGCTGAAATGGCTGAGGTAGGCGCCCAGCGCTGCATAGGTCGTGATGCGCTGGCCGATGAAGCGGCAATCCTTGTCGAGCGCCATCTCGGCGATCGAGACATGGTCGCGGCCCTGCACGTCGCTCTGGAAGGCCTCCTGGCGGTCGGGAATCCACTTCACCGTGCGCCTGAGCGCGCGCGAGGCCCACACCACCATGGGATATTCCGGATGCACGAAAATCTTCATGCCGAAGCCGCCGCCCACGTCGCCGGTGCGCACGCGGAGCTTGGGCGAGCCGATCTTCAGGATCATGTCGGCCACGACAGGCCGGATCATGCTGACGCCCTGCGAGGAAACCCACAGCGTCGAGCGGTCGTCCGCGGGGTCGTACTCGCAGATGGCGCCGCGCGGCTCCATCGAATTCACCACCAGGCGCTGGTTGACGATCTGCAGCTTCACCACCTTGTGGGCCTTGGCGAAGGCAGCATCGGTGGCGGCCTGGTCGCCCATCGCCCAGTCGAAGACGATGTTGTCCTTGATGTGGTCGTGGACCAGCGGCGCGCCGGGCTGGGCCGAGGCGAACGTGTCGACGGTGTGCGGCCGCGCGACGTAGTCGACCTCGATCAGCTCTGAGGCGTCCTTGGCCTGTTCCAGCGTCTCGGCCACGACCAGCGCCACCGGATCGCCGACATGGCGGACGCGGCCCTTGGCCAGCATGGGCCGCGAAGTGTCGGCGCGTGGCGTGCCGTCGCGATTGTCGAGCGGCACCAGGCAGGGCACGTCGCCGAAGTCGGCCTTGGTCACGTCCTCGCCGGTGAAGACCAGCAACACGCCCGGCGCCTTGCGCGCGGCGGACGTGTCGATGCTCTTGATATCGGCATGGGCATGCGGCGAGCGCAGCACGTAGGCGCGGGCGGCTGGTGCGGAAAGTTTGGTGTCGTCGGTGTAGCGTCCACCGCCCGTCAGAAGGCGCGGATCTTCGAGCCTGCGTACCGATTGTCCGATGCCGAACTTTGCCATGATTTCCTCCGGGTTGAGAGGAGGTTAGCCCACGAAAGGCCCACCAAACCACCCCCGCGAAACCTCCGTGTACAGGGACAAAAAGGGTGGTATCTGCTGCCTCGCGGGAGGCAATGGATGTCAAAGAGCCGTATTCTCAACGGCGCCGAAGCGTCGCGTCGGCATGGGGTGCTGGCGGGGACGTATGCTGCGGCCATCATGCATGCCGACCCGCTGGCCGACGCCGCGGTCGAGGCGCTGCACGCCTTCCACGGACGCTGGTGGCCGATGGTGCTGAAGGCGCTGGAGGAGGGCGTTGCAGCCGTTCCGGATGCCCCGCCCGAACTCGCAGCGCTTGTTGCTTCCCTGCCGCCGGAGCCGACGCCCGAAGAGTGGGAAAAGATGGTGCGCGGCAGCGCCGCCGTCGCCCGCGCCGGCGACAGCGCCGGACTGGTGCTGCAGTGCGCCTCGCTGATGATCGACTACTGGTCGCCGCCGGCCATGAAGCCGCTGGTGATGACGGGCACGTTGCAACAGCAGCCGATCCATCGGCTGACGCAGACCAACGCCTGGTGGATCGAGCTGCACCGGCAGGGTGGGCTGCATTCCAAGCAGGATGGCTACAAGACGACGGTCCATGTCCGACTGATCCACGCCTTCGTGCGGCGCATGGTGCGCGGTTCCGGGGCATGGGACCGCGCGGCCTGGGGCGAGCCGATCAACCAGGCCGATCTCTTCTTCCAGGTCGTGGGTTTCTCCAAGCTCATGATCGATAGCCTGCAACGCATGGGTTACCGGTTCACCGCCGAAGAGAAGGAGGGCTACTATCTCTTCTGGCGCCATGTGGCGGCCCTGCTCGGCGTCGAGAAGGTGCTGCTGACCTCCGTCAACGAGGCCGATTGCGGGCGCTATTGGGATCTCTGGATGCTGACCAATCCGGGACCGGATGCCGACGGCATCGCGCTCGCCCGCACCACGCTCGAGGCGGTGGCCGGCGTCGGCAATCCGTCGCCCGCGATGCGCCGTTTCCAGCTCTGGCTCCTGCGCGGCGCTACCTACTGGCTGTTGGGTCGCGACGCCGGCCAGAGACTGAAGGTGCGGTGGACGACGGCCAGCTTCTTGCTGCCGCTAATCTACAAGCCTGCTGTATGGGCTTCCGAGGTGTTCGCGAAGTGGCGCGGTGTCGACCGTGGCCAGGCGGCGGCGCGGGCGATCCGCAAGCTGGCGCTCGGCAATGCCGCCCTCGGCGTCGTGCCGGAAGGCACCCAGGTGGTGAGCGCCCCCGAACGTCTGGAGGCACTCGCCAAGTTCAAGCCGGGGGCGCCGGCCTCCTGATCGCCGGCGCCGGGGCTGTTACTTCTTGGGCGTGATCGACACGACCAGGATGAGGCTGTCGATGGCGGTCAGATAGTCGCCCGTCTTCACCCGTGGCAGCTGGGCGCGGCCTTCCGGCGTGGTCACGTTGAAGGTTCGGACTTCGCCGCCGGCCGGATTGACCAGCGAGATCGCGCCGCCGGCTGTATCGACGCCGACGACCCACCAGTTGGCGACTATCTGGTTGGCGGCAACGCCTGTTTCGGCCTTCGGACCCGATGCGCCGACAACGACGCTGGTGTCGCGGTCGCGCGGCGGCCTGGCGTTGGGGGCCGACAGCACGAAACTGAGTTTCTCTTCGTAGCCCACGAACACATCGTCGCCGACCTTGAGGACGCCGAGATTGCTGACGGCCTCGCTCGTCTTGCGGCTGACGGTGGCGCCGCTGGGCAGCGTCAGGGTGACGGTGCGCGTGGCCGGATCGATCGCGGTGATGCGGCCGTCCACGGAGTAGCTGGTCGTGGTCGAAATGCCGACGATCGGCTTGGTCCCCGGCGCGCCCTGTGCGAAGGCGCTTCCGGCCGCCAGAACCGAGCCGGCGAAGGCCAAGGCAATCATACGTCGCTTGCTGAACATCACATCCACCTCCATTGATCGCGGAACGCTATCATGACGTTTGTCGGATCGGCTATGGCCGGTCTGTTACATTGGGATTGATTAGATTCAAGATTCGCACCGGAGCACTTCCATGACGGTCCACGACCGCGAAGGCCTCGCCCTGACGGGCGCCACGCCGGAGTCGCGCGATCTCTTCGAGCACGCACTCGACCTGCAGCGCTGCTATCTCGGCGATCCGCTCGAGGCGATGGACCGCGCGATCGCCGCCGCGCCCGGCTTCGCGATGGCGCATATCGCCCACGGCTGGATGAGCCTGATCGGTACGGAGCCGCAGGGATTCGCGAGTGCGCGCGAAAGCCACGCGCGCGCCACAGCACTGGCGGCGACGCCGCACGAGCGGGCGCATCTCGAGGCTCTGGGTCAGCTCGCAGGCGGCCATTTCCATGCCTCGGCAGCGACGCTGCAGCGGCTGTCGATCGACTATCCGCGCGATCTGCTGGCGTTGCAGATCGGCCATCACATCGACTTCTTCGTGGGCGACGCGCGCATGATGCGCGACCGCATCGCCCGCGCCCTGCCCGAGTGGAGCGAGGATCGGCCGGGCTACCACCTGCTGCCGGCGATGCATGCTTTCGGTCTCGAGGAATGCGGCGACTATGCCTTTGCTGAACGCGAAGGACGCCGCGCCTCGGCGCTTCACCCCGGCGACAGCTGGGCACAGCACGCCGTGGCGCACGTGATGGAAATGCAGGGCCGGCTGAAGGAGGGCCTTGCCTGGATGCGCGACGATCCCGAGCTGTGGAGCAAGGACAGCCTGCTCGCCATCCACAACTGGTGGCATACCGCGCTCTACCATCTCGATCTCGGCGAGATCGACGAGGTGCTCGCGCTCTACGACGGGCCGATCTTCGGGGCGCAACCGCCTTTCGTGCTGCCGCTGGGTGACGCGGCGGCCCTATTGTGGCGGCTGATGCTGCGCGGCGTCGATGTCGGCGGGCGTTGGACGGTGCTCGCCGATCTCTGGTCCAAGGTCGAGGGTCTCAGTCTCTATGCCTTCAACGACGCGCATGCAGTGATGGCCTATGTCGCGGCCGGCCGATCCGGGAAAGTGGCGGAGACGCTTGCCGTGCTCGAAGAGGCGGCGGCGGGGAGTAATTCCAATGCGATCTTCAGTGGCGAGGTCGCGCTGCCGGCGGCGCGCGCCTTCGCCGCGTTCGGCGAGGGCGACCATGCGCGTGCCGCGGCGCTGCTGCTGCCGGTGATCCCGGTCGCCAACCGCTTCGGCGGCAGCCACGCCCAACGCGACGTGCTCGACCTCACGTTGATCGAGGCGGCCTTCCGTGCCGGCGATTCGCCTCTCGCGCGGGCGGTGACTGCCGAGCGCCTCGCCGCCAAGCCGGCCAGTCCGTTCGCCGGATCGCTGTTCAGAAGGGCGCGTCTCGCCCCGTCAGCGGCACCACTCGACTAGGGCCTCGGCGACCCGGCGCCATTCGGTGGCACCGTCGCGGTCTCCGGATCTCAGGCAACGTGCCAATTCACCCTCGACGACGCCCTCGGCGTCCTTGCCATGGTCTCGGAACAGGCGCCATGCGGCGCACATGGCCGGTGTCGGGCGCTCGGGCGAAAAATCATCCATGGCAAGATTTTGCCATGGGGACTTACGGGCCGCACGAATTTCAATTAGTCAGTAGATTGGGCGGTCAAGTCGTCGTCGACAATTGAGTTTTCGCACTGCCGGCGACCGCTTTCGCGGGCGTCGGTGTATGCGAAGGGGGGGGGGACTAGCCTATGAGCGTCACCAGCCTCGACCCGACGGTCGCGCCGACGACCGAGAGCAAGGCAAATCTGGGCCGCGTGTGGATCATCGCCGTCGTCGTGGCCGTGGCGGCCGTCCTGTCGGGGTTCTACGCCATCAACGAATACGCGTCGGGGACGGGCGCCATCGTCAAGAACGCCAACAACAACGCCGCGCGCTTCGAGGCGATCTTCAGGGATCTCATACAGGCGCGTTTCCGTGCTATGGGCCTGGCGGCCGACGTCATGCTGCAAAGCCGCGTCACCATCGAGCCCTTTGCCAGGGACGATCGCGCCGCCCTGGTGGCCCGCGTCGAACCGTTCTTCGACTACGTCAACAAGAACCATGGCGTAGAGCAGCTCAATTTCTGGACGCCGCCCGCCAAGCTCTACTATCGCGCCGGTCGGCCCAACGAGTTCGGCATGGACCTGTCGAAGTTCCGTCGCTCGATCGTCGCGGCCAACGAACGCCAGCAGCGCGTGATGGCGATCGAAACCGGGCAGGGCGGCGTCGTCGCCCTGCGGGCCATCGTGCCCGTGGTGTTCGACGGCAAGTTCGTCGGCGTTCTGGAGTTCGTCAGCAATTTCGACATCCCGCTGGAGCGCGCCAGCGAGACGTCGGGTCTCAAATGGGCGGTCAGCGTCACCAAGGAGGTGTCGGACCGCACCGAGCGGCCGACCGATGCCAAGAACGATGCCTGGCAGAAGGACGACGTCTATTTTCGCTTCTCCGACGCCGCGACGGGCCAGACGATGCGGTCGATCGGCTTCGATCCCCGCGCCAGGGGTTATGCGCTGGTCAGCGACCGAGGCCGCACGATGTTCGTGAAGACTTTCCCGGTGGTCAATTTCTCCGGTCAGGCCACCATCACCATCGCCGCCCTGCTCGACGTCACCGACGCTTTTGCCGAGGTGTTCCAGTCGGTGGTGATCAAGAGCATCGTCCTGTTCCTGGCGATCACGATCGGCGGCAGCTTCGCCTTCGTCAAGTTCGGCCAGATCCGCGCCGGCCTCACTGGCGTGGTCGGCCGACAGAAGAAGGAACTGGCCGAGCGCGTGGCCTTCTGCGACGCCGCCATCGCCAAGCTGAAGGAAGTCGACCTCATCAAGCGCGGCTTTTTCACCAACCTGGTGACCGCGGTCAACGAGCCGCTTCAGGCCGTCGCCGGCCAGCTCGCCACCCTTGCGCCCGCGGTCGACCGGGCGGGAGACCGCGCCATCTCCGAGCGGCTCAACTTCGCACTGGCCGAGACGTCGCGGCTCAGCCGCCTGGTCGAGGACTACCAGCAGGTCGAGTTGTTCCGGCAGAAGCTGGTCAAGAGCGATTCGCCGCTCGTGCCGCTCGCTGCGACGGTCGCGCGCACGATCGAGGACGATCTCGCCGTCTATCGCCGCCTGCCGCAATTGACCATCGCCATGGCCGTGCCGACGGACATGCCGCCGACGCGCGCCGATGCCGATCTGCTGCGTCGCGCCATCGGCAGTCTCGTGGGCTATGCGGCCCAGCGTTCCGGCCAGGGCAAGATCACGATTACGGGCTCGCAGGACGAGCAGAAATGGCTGGTGCTGACGATCGCCGGCTCGGCTTTCTCGGGTCCGGCCGTGCCCACCGAGGCGTTGCTCGACGAGTCGCGGCAGTTCCTGGCGCTGCTTGCGGGCGACGGCAGCTCCGGCGTCAGCAGCGGCGCGCTGGTGGGGGTCGTGCTGGCCCGCATCATCGTCGAGTTCTACGGCGGCACGCTCTCCGTATCGGGCAAGGACTCGCCCGGCTTCGTCATCCGCCTGCCGGCGGCGGCCTAGGGGAGGCGCGATGTTCGACGGCATGATGAAGGTCTACGGCCGGCTCGCGATCGTCATCGGCGTTCTCGGCATGCTGGCGATCCTCGACCGCCTGTTCACCGGGCCGTTGGCGTTCGTCTTCGGCATGTCGGAGACGACGCTCGGGCAATGGGTCGTCGCCGCGCTCAGCTTCGCCGGCACCCTGATGATCGCCCGCATCGTCAAGCGCGAGGTCATTCACGGCTGGCTCGAGCAGCGGTCGGGCAAGCAGGTGCCGCCGTTGATCGGCAGCCTGACCTCGGGACTGGTGATCTTCATCGGCATCTGCGCCATCCTGGCGCTGGTTTTCGACCGCGACATCACCGGCCTGGTGGCGACAGGTGGCGCTTCGCTGATGATCCTGGGCATCGCGCTGCGCGACATCGTGCTGGCGTTGTTCACCGGCATCCTGCTTAACGTCGAGAAGCCCTTCAGGGTGGGCGACACGGTACGCATCAACGATCGCCTGACAGGCAAGGTCGACCGCGTCACCTGGCGCACGACGGTATTGCTGACCGGGAACAACGAGACCGTCTATGTGCCCAATCTATCGCTCTCCTCGGCTGTCATCCTCAACATGGCCCAGCCCGACACACGGTCGAAGCAGACCATAGAGCTGGTGATCGATTACGATACGTCGGTTGAAAGCGCCGAGCGCATCCTCTACGCTGCGACGCTGGGTGCGGGTGGGGTCGCGCACATGGCACCACCCACCGTATTCGCGCGCAAGCTCACGCCCGACGGCGTCCTCTACGAGGTCGCCTTCACCATCTCGAACTATGCCGACGGCAAGAAGTCCGAGCATGCGGTGATCAAGGGCATCCTGCAATGCATGCGCGACGCCGACATCACGATCTCCTTCCCCAAGGCCGAGTCGATCGGGACTGCGTCGCGCGTGAAGATCGCGAACCGCTCGCTCGACGTGTTCCATCTGGTGCAGCAGGTCCGCCTGTTTCGTGGGCTTTCAGAAGACCTCTGCCACCGCATAAGCGGCGTGTTGATCGAGCGTCATGTTGCGGCTGGTGCGCCGATCGTCCAGGCGGGCGAACGGCGCAACGCCCTGTTCATCGTCGGCGAGGGCATGGCCAAGCGCACGTCGAGCGACCGCGAGGGCGCGAAAGTGATCCAGGAGCGTTTCATCGCCACCGAGTTCTTCGGCCGCAAGGCGCTGTTTTCCTGCCAGGCGCACAATGCCACCGTGCTGGCGGAGACCGCCGTGCTGATCTACGAGTTCGACCGGCGCGCCCTGGCCCGCCTGATCGCCGAGACCCCGGAGCTGATCGAGACCTTCGCGGTGGCCCTGGCACACCTCAGTTGGCGCGCGAGCCACCGCGGCAACCCCGACGAGGAGCCGCCGCCGGCCGTGATCGTCCGGCTGGTCAACCTCTACCGCGGCCAGATCGAGGCCAATTATGGGCCACGTCCACCGCAAGAGGCGGCGGAGCAAGCCGCAGCTTCGTGAGGCGGGCCGATTGTCGCGGATGACATCGGCTTATCTCGCCGCCGAGGGATTCGACGGCCAGTTGCTGGAAGAGCTGCGCCGCCGGGCGATCGCACCGCTGGCCACGCGCGGCCGGCTCCTGATCTGCGATGGCCCGGCTGTGCCCTCGGCCTGGGCGGCCTACATTTGGTACGATTGCCTCGAACTGCCGGTGGCTTCCATCGGCACTGCGGCCAAGGTGCTGCGCGACATCCAGCGCAACTGGGCCATGTATGCGCCGCTTCACCATCGCCGCGCCGCGCTGATCCAGGAGCGCCTGCCGCACGTCTCGGCCAAGCCCATCGTCTTTCCCGCCGTCGCGCCCACCGCGCCGCTTGGTTCCTGGACCCTGCTGGCCCCCGACCGGTTGCTGGCAGCGGCGCATTGCAGCGCGCCTTTTCCCAACGGCGAGGTGGCGTTCATCGAGGATCGGGAAGGGCCGCCCAACCGGGCCTATCTCAAATTGTGGGAAGCGCTCGTGCGGCTGGGTCGTTGGCCGCAAGCCGGTGAGCGTTGCCTCGATCTCGGTGCCTCGCCCGGCGGCTGGACCTATGTACTGGCTAAGCTCGGCGCCGTTGTGGTGGCCATCGACTAGGCGCCGCTCGATCCTAGGGTCGCGGCGATGCCGGGCGTCGAATGGCGCGGCGAGAGCGCTTTCGCCCTTGAACCAACAAGCGTGGGTCCGGTCGACTGGCTGTTCTCCGACATCGTCTGCTATCCGGCGCGACTGTTGACGCTCGTCGAGCGCTGGCGCGACTCGGGGCTGGTGAGGAATTTCGTCTGCACGCTGAAATTCCAGGGCGAGACCGATCACGACTCGGCCGCGGCTTTCGCGGCCCTGCCCGATGCACGAGTCCTGCACCTGCACCACAACAAGCACGAGCTCACGTTCCTGCTAATGCGGTAGACCTCGACTGCGCAGGTCGCGCACGGTGTGGTCGACGAAGGCGCGGATCTTGGGCGTGAGCAGGCGGTTGGTAGGATAGACCGCGTAGATGCCGCCCGACGGCGTCTCGTGCCCGGCCAGCACACGCGTGAGGTGACCCGCTGCCAGCGCGTCGGCGACCAGCCATTCCGGAACCGCCGCGAGTCCCAGTCCCGCCAGGGCGGACGAGCGCAACGATTCGGAATTGTTGATGAGCAGTCGCGGCTGCACGGCGATCGCCTCCTTGCCGATACGCCAGGTGTCGCGCCAGGCAAGAGGCGCGAAGCCGATCAGCCGGTGGCCGAGGATGTCGTGCGGCCTCTGCGGCGTGCCGTGCTGGGCGAGGTAGCCGGGTGCCGCGACGATGACTACGCGCGAAGTGGCGATGCGGCGCACGACGAGGCTAGGCTCCGGCTTCTCGACGATACGGATGGCGAGGTCGATACCCTCTTCGACGAGCCGAAGCGCTGCAGCGCCCGCGATCAACTCGATCTCGATCGTCGGATAGGTTGCCAGGAAGGTGGGCAGGCCGGGAACGATGTAGCGCTCGGCGAAGCCGTCGGGGGCGGCGATGCGCAGTCGGCCCGCCGGCTCGCGGTGCGTAGCCTGGGCCTCGCTGCGCGCGAGCGCCAGGTCGTCGAGCAGGCGCCGGCAATGGCGGTAGAAGGCAGTGCCGGCCTCGGTCGGCCGCACGCGCCGCGTCGTGCGGTCGAGCAGGCGCACGCCCATGCGCTCCTCGAGCGCACGCACGGTCTCGCTGATCGACGACTTCGCACTCTGCAGCGCCTGCGCGGCGGCGGTGAAGCTGCCGGTCTCAACGACGCGGGCGAAGGCTTCTATGCCGGTGAAGGCTTCCATGGCGGCATTGTTCGCCAGGTCGAACAATCTGTCCAGAACGAGTATCTGCCCTCTCAACCTGCCCGCGACTATTGCTGGGCCGTCTTCAAGCGGGAGGAAATCATGAGCGAGACACTCGATGTTCTGGGCGCGCCGATGATCGTCAAGGCCGACGGCAGCCCCGTGGCGGCGTTCGTGGCGGATCACCCGATCCCACCGGGTTATTCCGTGCCGCCCCATCGCCACGAGTCCGACGACGAGATGCTGTTCGTCGTGGACGGCGAGCTGACGCTGATCGGCGAAGCGGGCGAGAGCAAGATTCAGGCCGGCGCCTGCGCGACCTTTGCCCGTGGCGATCTGCACGGCTATCGCAACGATACCGCGCGCACGGTCCGGCTTGTCGTCGTCGCCACACCCGGCTTGCAGGCGGTGGAAATGTTTCGCCATTTCGACCGGGCCACGAAGAAGGCGCCGCTCGCGCCGCCGGATGTCGTGGCAATTGCCGGGGAGTACGGCGTGCGGTTCAGCTAGCGCCGAGGCAGCTGGCGCAGGAAGGTCGCGATGTGTGCCCGGAAACTGTCGATGAACTCCCGCACCACCGGTGGCGGCGTTCGTTGCGCCGCGTAGAGGGCGGCGAATTCGAAGTCGACCCGAGGCTCGAACGGCCGCACGACGACGCCCCGGGTCGCGTACTCGGTCGCGGTGAAGGGGTCGCACAGCGTCACGCCCGCGCCAGAGCCCGCGAGCGAGCAGGCAATCTCCGACAGCGGTGTCTCTATGCGCATGACGCGTCTTACACCGTGATCGGCGAAGACGCGGTCGATGCGAAAGCGTGACACGGACGAGTGGCCGAGCGAGATGAAGTTCTCGCCCTCGAAATCCGTAGGCCGCAGCCGCTTCTTGCGCGTCAGACGATGGTCTTCCGGCAACACGGCCATGTAAGGCGCGGGTGGCATGCGCTCGAGCAGCACGGCCGCATGCTCGATCGAGCCTTCGGCGAAGCCCAGGTCGCATTGCCCCTGGGCGACCGCCGCGACAACGGCATGCGATACCAGGCCCGACAGCACGAGGTCGAGCTTGGGCCGCTCGGTCAGGAAGCGTCCGGCGAAGCGCGGCAGGAATCCGTTGGCGAGCGCTGGGAGAGCCGCGATGCGCAGGAAGCCGGCGCGCCGCGTGCGCAGCTCGGTCGCCATCTGCGAGATGCGCTCCAGGCCGACGAATGCCCGCTCGACCTCGGCATAAAGTGACAACGCCTCGCTGGTGGGCACCAGGCCGGTGCCGCGGCGCTCGAACAGCGTCAGGCCCAGCTGCCGCTGCAGGTCGCGGATCATCCGGCTCACCGCCGGCTGGGTGACGTTGATCAGCCTGGCCGCCATGCCGACTCCGCCGGTCAGCACGACGGCCCGGAATGCCTCGACTTGGCGTGGATTCAGGCCGCGCATGGCATTTTATAACATTTTGTTATGAAACATGGAGGAAATTCGAATTTGACGCCGAGGCTGCCTGCGGAAAGCATGACTACTTGGGGTTTTCAAAAACGGAGGGGGCAATGGGCCGTTTGGCGTACTTCGGCGCAATCGCAGGCATGGTCGTGTTCGCGGGCTCGATGCCGGCGTTGGCACAGCAGAAGACATTGACCGTCGCGGGTTATGGCGGCTCATGGGAACAGCAGCTGCGCAAACAGGTATTCCCGGCCTTCGAGGCCAAGCACGGCGTCAAGATCGAGTACGTCGCGGGCAACTCGACCGACACGCTGGCCAAGCTGCAGGCGCAGAAGGCCAACCAGGTGATCGACGTCGCCATCGTCGACGACGGCCCGATGTACCAGGCGATCCAGCTCGGCTTCTGCGGCAAGATCGAGGGCCTCGACAAGGGTGACCTCTATCCCGCCGCGCTGTTCAAGGACGACAAGGCGGTCGCCGTCGGCCAGACCGG
>JAUXST010000068.1 GCA_030679805.1 Reyranella sp.
GGCGTCGGGCGTGAGGACGTGGAGCGCGGGCAGGTTCTGTCGAAGCCGGGCGCGATCACGCCGCACACGAACTTCGAGGCCGAGGCCTACATCCTGACGAAGGAAGAGGGCGGCCGTCACACGCCGTTCTTCACCAACTACCGTCCGCAGTTCTACTTCCGCACGACCGACGTGACGGGCGTGGTGACGCTGCCGGAGGGCACGGAGATGGTGATGCCGGGCGACAACGCCCGTCTGATCGTCGAGCTGATCCAGCCGATCGCGATGGACGAGGGCCTGCGCTTCGCCATCCGCGAGGGCGGCAGGACCGTCGGCGCAGGCGTCGTCACCAAAGTCGTAAAGTAGTGCTATAGAGGATCATCGCCGGAGCGATTTGGGCCGGCGATGACAGACTGCAGGAGTGTAGCTCAGTTGGTAGAGCATCGGTCTCCAAAACCGAGGGTCGTGGGTTCGAGTCCCTCCGCTCCTGCCATTATTTGAAGAATGGCGATCATGACGACGAAAAATCCGATCGAATTTGTCCGCGAAGTAAGAGCCGAGGTGGCCAGAGTCACCTGGCCGACCCGGCGCGAGACCATGATCACCACCAGCATGGTCTTTATCTTCGTCGTGATCGCGGCGTTGTTCTTCCTGGCGGCCGACAAGATCATCGCCTTCGTCATAAAGCTGTTGCTCGGGGTTTCGTGACATGACTCATCGTTGGTACGTCGTTCACGCCTATTCGGGCTTTGAAAACAAGGTCGCCCAGTCGATCCGCGAACAAGCCGAAAAGAAGGGCCTGGACGAGGAAATCTCCCAGGTCATGGTGCCGACCGAGGAAGTCGTCGAAGTGCGCCGTGGCGCCAAGGTCCAGACCGAGCGCAAGTTCTTTCCGGGCTATGTCCTGGTGAAGATGGACCTGACCGACGACACCTGGCATCTGATCAAGAACACCGCCAAGGTGACGGGCTTTCTGGGCGGCGGCGGCCGCGGCAAGCCGGTGCCGATCTCGGAAAGCGAGGCCGGCCGCATTCTGCGCCAGGTCCAGGAGGGCGTGGAACGGCCCAAGCCCGCGGTCAGCTTCGAGATCGGCGAGCAGGTCAAGGTGGCCGACGGCCCGTTTGCCTCGTTCAACGGCACGGTCGAGGATGTGGACGAAGAACGGGCACGTCTGAAGGTGGCCGTTTCGATCTTCGGTCGCTCGACCCCGGTCGAACTCGACTACGCGCAGGTGGAAAAGATCTGATTTGCCCCCATATACGGGGCTGAAAATCGGGGTTGTGGGGTGCCGGAGAGTTTGCTAAACCCCGCGCCCTTGGAAGGGCTGGCCACGCGCCGGCCTTTTCTCATGAGGCCGGTTTTCTCGGAAAATCCTTACGGATCAAAGAGTTGACTGGAATATAGGTGCGGGAGGCCTAGCCATGGCCGTACCGCGCCGCCCACAGGAGGGGCAGGAATGGCTAAAAAGATTCAAGCCTACGTCAAGCTGCAAGTGCCGGCTGGCAAGGCCAATCCGTCGCCGCCGATCGGGCCCGCGCTCGGTCAGCAGGGCGTCAACATCATGGAATTCTGCAAGCAGTTCAACGCGCGCACCCAGAAGATGGAAGCGGGCATGCCGATCCCGGTGGTCATCACCGTGTTCCAGGATCGCAGCTTCACTTTCGTCACCAAGACTCCGCCGGTCAGCTTCTTCCTCAAGAAGGCCGCAGGCATCGAGTCGGGCGCCAAGACGGTCGGCACGCAGATCGTCGGCAAGGTGACGAAGGCCCAGGTCAAGGAGATCGCCGAGCAGAAGATGCCCGATCTCAACTGCGATTCGGTCGAGTCGGCGATGGCCCAGGTGGTGGGCTCTGCCCGCTCGATGGGCCTTCAGGTAGTGGAGTAGCGCCATGAGCCGAGGCAAGCGATACGCGACGGCGGTGGGTGCTGTGGACCGCGAGAAGGTCTATCCCCTCGACGAGGCCGTGAAGATCGTCAAGGCGAACGCCAAGGCGAAGTTCGACGAGACCATCGAAGTCGCGATGAACCTGGGCATCGACCCGCGCCATGCCGACCAGGCGGTGCGCGGCATGATCGCGCTCCCGAACGGCACCGGAAAGTCGGTGCGCGTGGCGGTGTTCGCCCGTGGCGCCAAGGCCGATGAAGCCAAGGCCGCCGGCGCCGATCTGGTCGGTGCCGAGGACTTGGCCGAGAAGATCACGGCCGGCGAGATGAATTTCGAGCGCTGCGTCGCCACTCCCGACATGATGGGTGTGGTCGGCCGGCTGGGTAAGGTTCTGGGCCCGCGCGGCCTGATGCCGAACCCCAAGCTCGGCACGGTCACGCAGGACGTCGCCGCCGCGGTCAAGGCCGCCAAAGCCGGCTCGATCGAGTTCCGCGCCGAGAAGGCTGGCATCGTTCATGCAGGTGTCGGCAAGGCCTCGTTCAGTGAGGAGGCGATCGCCGCCAACGTCAAGGCGCTGGTCAGTGCGATCAACCGCGCCAAGCCGGCCGGCGCCAAGGGAACCTTCATCAAGAAGGTTTCGCTGAGTTCGACGATGGGGCCGGGCGTCAAGCTCGACCCCGCCACCGCGCTCACCTGAGCGCGTACAGATTTCGACGCGCTCACCTGAGCGCGTAGGCAAAGTTTTTGAGATTTCGTCGCCAGCCCTCAGTCTTGTTGGGTGGTTGGCGGCGGAGGGAGCGAAGAGACCGCAAGGTTTCGAGCTCCACCTGTCCGAGACCGCAGGTGCTTCGCCTTCCGCGTTTGTAACGAGGGCGAGCGTAATGGGGAAACCCGCCGGCGATAGACGGGGGCAAGGGAATCGACGCTGCACTTCGGTGCGCGCGCACGGGCCTGAACTTCCGGGGCAGGCGAACCGGACCGCAAGGTCTCCGTTCGCGCTAACCCGCTAACGGAGGCTGCGGTCTGAACGCAGCCGGTCCGATCCGGATCCTCCGGGTTGGACCATAGTTGGAGAAAGCCGTGAATCGTTCGGAAAAGGCCGAGGCGATCGTCGAGCTGAACCGTACCTTTATGGACGCCAACCTGATGGTGATCACTCGCCAGTCAGGCTTGACCGTTCAAGAGGTCACGGACCTGCGTCGCAAGATCAGGGCAGCCGGCGCAAGCTACAAGGTCACGAAGAATCGGCTCACGCTGCGTGCCCTCGAGGGCACGCCCTTCACGGCGCTCGGTCCCATGTTCACGGGTCCGACTGCCATCGCCTACTCCAAGGATCCGGTCGCTGCGGCGAAGGTCGTTGCGGCCTTCGCCAAGAACAACGAGAAGCTGACCATCGTCGGCGGTGCACTGGGTGGAAATGTTCTGGACGTCGCTGGCGTCCAGGCCTTGGCCACGCTGCCCTCCCTCGATGCTCTGCGCGGCAAGATCATCGGTCTCCTGCAGGCTCCGGCGACGAAGATCGCCGGCGTGCTGGTGGCGCCGGCTGGTCAACTCGCTCGTGTGTTCGCAGCGTATGGAGCCACGGAAGACGGTGCGAAGGCGGCGTAAGCCAGTCATTAGCCAATCGACATCACGATTATTCGAAGTTCAGGTTACAGGAGACAGACAATGGCCAATCTAGAGAAGCTGGTCGAAGAGCTTTCGGCCCTGACGGTCCTCGAGGCCGCCGAGTTGAGCAAGTTGCTCGAGACGAAGTGGGGCGTCAGCGCCGCCGCTCCGGTCGCCGTCGCGGCCGCTGCCGCCGCAGCTCCGGTCGAGGTGAAGGACGAGTTCACCGTCGTTCTTGCCGCCGCCGGCGACAAGAAGATCAACGTCATCAAGGCGGTGCGCGAGATCACCGGTCTCGGCCTCAAGGAAGCCAAGGACCTGGTCGAAGCCGCGCCGAAGGCCGTCAAGGAAGGCGTGCCGAAAGCCGACGCGGAGAAGCTCAAGGCCAAGCTCGAGGCCGAGGGCGCGAAGGTCGAACTCAAGTAGGTGTTTCCGTCCGGGCCGGCTTCCTCAGGGAGACTGGTTCGGACGGGCCCCTTCTCCGAGCGGACTTTATTCAAGGTCCGTTCCGACAAGTGGCCCTCTGCGACGGATGGGGCGAACGGCTGGCGGGCCGGGAGCTCCGAGAAAGCAGTGGGTGTTTATCTCCGCCCTTGAACCTTCGAGGACGCAGGATGGCCACGGCCTTCAACACGCGCAAACGGATTCGTCGTTTCTTCGGCCACATCGAATCCGTGGCGCCGATGCCGAACCTCATCGAGGTTCAGAAGTCGTCTTACGAGACCTTCCTGCAGCGGATGATTCCGGCGGCCAAGCGCACGCAGTCGGGCCTCCAGGAGGTTTTCCGCGGCGTGTTCCCGATCAAGGACTTCGCCGAGCGCGCCAGCCTCGAGTTCGTGAAGTACGAATTCGAAGAGCCGAAGTACGACGTCGAGGAGTGCCAGCAGCGCGGCATCACCTACGCGGCCCCCCTCAAGGTCACGCTGCAGCTCGTGGTATGGGACATCGACGAGGAAGCCGGTTCGCGCTCGATCCGCGACATCAAGGAACAGGATGTCTACATGGGCGACATGCCGCTCATGACCGACAACGGCACATTCATCGTGAACGGCACCGAGCGCGTGATCGTTTCGCAGATGCACCGCTCGCCGGGCGTCTTCTTCGACCACGACAAGGGCAAGACCCACAGCTCGGGCAAGTATCTGTTCGCCGCCCGGATCATTCCCTACCGCGGCTCCTGGCTCGACTTTGAATTCGACGCCAAGGACCTCATCCATGTGCGCATCGATCGCCGCCGCAAGATTCCGGTGACGACGCTCCTGCTCGCGCTCGACAACGACGCCACCGCCAAGAAGCGCGCCGCTGCCATCGCCAAGAACCAGACACTCGATCCCGCCGAGGCGCAGGGCCTGTCGCCGGAGGAGATCCTCGCGGCGTTCTATGGTCAGGTCGTCTACAAGCGCGAGAAGGACGGCTGGAACACGCCGTTCAACGCCGACTCGATGAAGGGTGTCAAGCTCACGCACGACCTGGTCAACGGCAAGACCGGCAAGGCCGTGGCCGATGCCGGCGCCAAGATGACGCCGCGCCTTCTCGCCCGCCTCAAGGAGCAGGGCCTGAAGGAGATGCGCGTCTCGGCCGAGGAACTGATCGGCCGCTATGCAGCGCTCGACATCATCAACGAGAAGACCGGCGAGATCTACGTCGAGGCAGGGCAGGAGATTACCCAGGCCGTGCTCGACCAGTTCGAGGAAATCGGCATCGACCTGCTGCCGACGCTGGCGATCGACCACGTCAATGTCGGGCCCTACATCCGCAACACGCTGGCGGCGGACAAGAACTCGAACCGTGAAGAGGCGCTGCTCGACGTCTACCGCGTCATGCGGCCGGGCGAGCCGCCGACACTGGATCAGGCCGAGACGCTGTTCCAGGGCCTGCTGTTCGATCTCGACCGCTACGACCTCTCGCCGGTCGGCCGCGTGAAGATGAACATGCGCCTGGACTTCGAAGGCGTGCCCGATTCGCAGCGCACGCTGCGTCGCGAGGACATCCTCTCGGTCGTCAAGGTTCTCCATGGCCTCAAGGACGGCCGTGGCGAGATCGACGACATCGATCACCTCGGCAACCGCCGCGTCCGTTCGGTCGGCGAGCTGATGGAGAACCAGTATCGCGTCGGCCTGCTGCGCATGGAGCGGGCGATCCGCGAGCGCATGAGTTCGATCGACATCGACACCGTGATGCCGCACGACCTGATCAACGCCAAGCCGGCGGCGGCGGCGGTGCGCGAGTTCTTCGGCTCGAGCCAGCTCAGCCAGTTCATGGACCAGACCAATCCGCTGTCGGAAGTGACGCACAAGCGTCGCCTGTCAGCGCTTGGACCGGGCGGTCTGACGCGTGAGCGCGCCGGCTTCGAGGTGCGCGACGTGCATCCGACGCATTACGGCCGCATCTGCCCGATCGAGACGCCGGAAGGCCCGAACATCGGGCTGATCAACTCGCTCGCGACCTACGCGCGCGTGAACCAGTACGGCTTCATCGAGAGCCCGTACCGCAAGGTCGTGAGCAGCCGTGTCAGCGACGAGGTCGTCTACCTTTCGGCGATGGAGGAGGGCCGCTACACGGTCGCCCAAGCCAACGCCGAGATCGATGCCAAGGGCAAGTTCGTGTCCGAACTCGTGCAGTGCCGCAAGGGTGGCGAGTACATCCTCGGCCGGCCCGAGACGATCGACTTCGTCGACGTCTCGCCCAAGCAAATCGTCTCCGTCGCCGCGGCGCTGATCCCGTTCCTCGAGAACGACGACGCCAACCGCGCGCTGATGGGCTCGAACATGCAGCGCCAGGCGGTGCCGCTGATCCAGGCGGAAGCACCGCTGGTCGGCACCGGCATGGAAGAGGTCGTGGCCCGCGACTCCGGCGTCGCCATCGCCGCGCGCCGCACCGGCATCGTCGACCAGGTCGACGCTATGCGCATCGTGGTCCGCGCCACCGAGGACTTCGGTGCCGACCGGCCCGCGGTCGACATCTACAACCTGTTGAAGTTCCAGCGCTCCAACCAGAGCACCTGCATCACCCAGAAGCCGCTCGTGAAGGTCGGCGACCAGGTGAAGAAGGGTGACATCGTGGCCGACGGTCCGTCGACCCGCGACGGTGAGCTGGCGCTCGGGCGCAACGTGCTCGTCGCCTTCATGCCGTGGAATGGCTACAACTTCGAGGACTCGATCCTGCTCTCCGAGCGCATCGTGCGCGATGACGTCTTCACCTCGATCCATATCGAGGAATTCGAGGTCATGGCCCGCGACACCAAGCTGGGCCAGGAGGATATCAGCCGCGACATCCCGAACGTCGGCGAAGAAGCCCTCAAGAACCTCGACGAGGCGGGCATCGTCTACATCGGCGCCGAGGTGAAGGCGGGCGACATCCTCGTGGGCAAGGTGACGCCCAAGGGTGAGAGCCCGATGACGCCGGAAGAGAAGCTGCTGCGCGCCATCTTCGGCGAAAAGGCCGCCGACGTGCGCGACACCTCGCTCAAGGTGCCGCCGGGCGTCGAGGGCACCGTGGTCGAAGTCCGCGTCTTCAACCGCCGTGGCGTCGACAAGGACGAGCGCGCGCTCGCCATCGAGCGTGACGAGATCGAGCGTCTCGCCAAGGACCGCGATGACGAGAAGGCCATCCTGGAGCGCAGCTTCTACAGCCAGATCCAGGAAATGCTGATGAACCAGACGGTCGCCGGCGGGCTCAAGGGTCTGAAGCCGGGTACGCGCATCAACGACAAGGTGTTGGGCGAGTACACGCCCGGCCAGTGGCGCCAGATCGCGGTCAAGACCGACAAGCGGCAGTCCGAGCTCGAGGCGTCGAACAAGCAGTTCGACGAGTCGATGAAGCGCCTGCAGGACCGGTTCGACAGCAAGGTCGACAAGCTGCAGCGCGGCGACGAGTTGCCGCCGGGCGTGATGAAGATGGTCAAGGTCTTCGTCGCCACCAAGCGCAAGCTGCAGCCGGGCGACAAGATGGCCGGCCGTCACGGCAACAAGGGCGTCATCTCGCGCATCATGCCGCTGGAGGACATGCCGTACCTCGAGGAGGGCGTGCCGGTCGACATCGTGCTCAACCCGCTCGGCGTGCCGAGCCGCATGAACGTCGGTCAGATTCTCGAAACCCATCTCGGCTGGGCCGCGGCGGGTCTTGGCAAGAAGATCGGCGACATGGTGAACGGCGCTCGCGAGTCGTCGATGGTGCAGGTCCGCAAGACCCTGCGCGAGATCTACGGCGAGAAGTCCTTCAAGGCCGACATCGCAGATCTCGACGACGAACAGACGCTTGAGCTGGCGCGCAACCTCAGCAAGGGCGTGCCGTTCGCATCGCCCGTGTTCGATGGCGCACACGAGCCCGACATCGTCGACATGCTGGAGATGGCCGGCCTCGACAAGTCGGGCCAGGTGACCCTGGTCGACGGCCGCACCGGCGAGCCGTTCGATCGCAAGGTCACTGTCGGCTACATCTACATGCTGAAGCTGCACCATCTCGTGGACGACAAGATCCACGCGCGGTCGATCGGTCCCTACAGCCTCGTTACCCAGCAACCGCTGGGCGGCAAGGCGCAGTTCGGCGGCCAGCGCTTCGGCGAGATGGAGGTGTGGGCGCTCGAGGCCTATGGCGCCGCCTACACGCTGCAGGAGATCCTCACCGTCAAGTCGGACGACGTTGCCGGCCGCACCAAGGTCTACGAGGCCATCGTGCGCGGCGACGACACCTTCGAGGCGGGTATCCCCGAATCCTTCAACGTTCTGGTCAAGGAGCTGCGCTCGCTCGGCCTTAACGTCGAACTGAACCAGTCGGCCACGTGAGCGTGGCCGGCCTCTACTCCTTCGCGAATTAAGTCCAACGAAACCGTAGGACCATAAAAGATGACCGACCTCATCAACGTACTGGGCCAGCCGCAGGGCACGCCGACCTTCGACGAGATCCGCATCTCGATCGCCAGCCCCGAGCGCATCCGCGCCTGGAGCCACGGCGAGATCAAGAAGCCGGAGACCATCAACTACCGGACGTTCAAGCCGGAACGCGACGGCCTGTTCTGCGCTCGCATCTTCGGACCGATCAAGGACTACGAGTGCCTGTGCGGCAAGTACAAGCGCATGAAGTTCCGCGGCATCACCTGCGAGAAGTGCGGCGTCGAAGTGACCTTGACCAAGGTGCGCCGCGAGCGCATGGGCCATATCGAGCTGGCCTCGCCGGTGGCGCACATCTGGTTCCTGAAGTCGCTGCCGAGCCGCATCGGGCTGTTGCTCGACATGACCCTGCGCGACCTCGAGCGCATCCTCTATTTCGAGAACTACGTCGTCACCGAGCCCGGCCTGACGCCGCTGAAGTACCGCGAACTCCTCAACGAGGAGCAGTACCTCAATGCGCTCGACGAGTACGGCGACGATTCGTTCCGCGCCGACATCGGCGCCGAGGCGATCCGCGCCATGCTGCAGGTCATCGACCTCAACGAGGAGCGGCCGCGGCTGCGCGAAGAACTGCGCGAGACGACGTCCGAGGCCAAGCGCAAGAAGCTGGTGAAGCGTCTGAAGCTCTGCGAAAGCTTCATCGAGTCGGGCGCCCGCCCCGAATGGATGATCCTCGAGCTGGTGCCGGTGATCCCGCCCGAACTGCGCCCGCTGGTGCCGCTCGACGGCGGCCGCTTCGCCACGTCGGACCTCAACGACCTCTATCGCCGCGTCATCAACCGCAACAACCGCCTGCAGAAGCTGATCGTGCATCGCGCGCCGGAGGTCATCCTCCGGAACGAGAAGCGCATGCTGCAGGAGTCGGTGGACGCGCTGTTCGACAACGGGCGCCGGTCGAAGGCGATCCGCGGCCGCGGCAAGCGTCCGCTCAAGTCGCTGTCCGACATGCTCAAGGGCAAGCAGGGGCGGTTCCGCCAGAACCTCCTCGGCAAGCGCGTGGACTACTCGGGCCGTTCGGTCATCGTCGTCGGGCCGGAGCTCAAGCTGCACCAGTGCGGCCTGCCCAAGGCCATGGCGCTGGA
>JAUXST010000069.1 GCA_030679805.1 Reyranella sp.
AAGTCGGGTTTCGTGTTCAACAATCCGAACGAGAAGGGCCGCTGCGGCTGCGGCGAATCCTTCCACGTCTGAAGACCTGTCATGGATCATTTCGCGCGGCTGGGATTGCCGGCGGCGCTCGAATTGGACGGCGCCGCCCTCGACCGGGCCTACTTTGCCGCCCAGCGCCAATGGCATCCCGACCGCTTCGTCGGCCGGCCGGCGGAAGAGCGCGCGCGCGCCTCGACCGAAGCGGCCGCCCTCAACGATGCCTATCGGACCTTGAAGGACCCGCTGTCGCGCGCGGTCTATCTCGCGGGACTGAACGGCATCGAGCTGCCGGGCGATGGCAAGACCATCGACGATCCCGACCTCCTCATGGAGGCGATGGAGACCCGAGAGGAACTGCACGAGGCGAGAACGCCCGATGCGGTCGATGCGTTGGCGGCACGTTCCCGCGACGAGATGACCAAGGCCCTGGCGGGGCTCGGTACTTTGTTCTTGCGCCACGACAAGGCCGCTATCAGAAAGGCGCTCCTTCGCCTGCGCTACCTCGACAAGTTCGCCGAGGAGGCGCGCGCCAGGCGCACAAATCTTCACCGAGAGAAGGCATGAGTCTGCTGGGGATCCACGAGCCGGGCGAAACGCCACTGCCGCATGCCGGCGAGGCCTCGCTGGCGGTCGGCATCGATCTCGGCACGACCAACTCGGTGGTGGCGATCGCGCGCGAGGGCGTACCGGCAGCCCTGCATGACGAGACTGGCAAGGCGTTAGTGCCGTCGGTCGTGGCCTACCCCGACGCCGGTGGCGTGCTGGTGGGCGAGGAGGCGCGCCTCCTGATGGCGCGCGAGCCGCGCAACGCCGTTGCGTCGATCAAACGCCTGATGGGACGCGGCGCGGGCGACCTCCACGCCGTGGCGGGCGTTCTGCCCTACGAGATCGAGCCGGGCAGCGGCCGGACCGACATGGTGAAATTGCGGATCGGCGGCAAGGCCCGCTCGCCGGTCGAGATTTCCGCCGAGATCCTGAAGGCGCTGCGCGAACGGGCGGAAGCCGCCCTCGACAAGCCGATCGAGCGGGCCGTCATCACCGTGCCCGCCTATTTCGACGATGCGGCCCGCACCGCCACGCGCGATGCCGCCCGCGTCGCCGGCCTCGAAGTGCTGCGGCTGGTCAACGAGCCGACCGCGGCGGCGCTCGCCTATGGCCTCGACAAGGGATCAGAGGGCCTCTACGCGGTCTATGATCTGGGCGGCGGGACCTTCGACTTCTCCCTGCTGCGGCTGGAGAAGGGCGTGTTCCAGGTGCTGGCGACCGGCGGTGACGCGGCGCTGGGCGGCGACGATTTCGACCGCACCATCGCCGAGCGCATGCTGGACGACCGCAAGCGTGACGGCATCGTCGATCAAGTCGACGAGGCGGCGGTCAAGATCGCGCTGGCACTAGCCCGTCAGATGAAGGAACAGCTCTCGGAGCGGGACCAGACCTCGGGACGCCTCGAACTCGCGGGTACTCCCTCGTTCCATACGCTCACCCGCGCCGAGTTCGAGGCCATGATCGCCAATCATATTGCGCGCACGCTCGACATCGCGGGCAACGTGTTGGCCGATGCCGGCATGACGGCGTCGGATGTGCAGGGTGTGGTGCTGGTCGGCGGTTCGACCCGCCTGCCGCTGGTGCGGGCGAAGGTGGCCGGCATGATCGGCAAGCCGGCGCTGACCGACATCGATCCCGACGAGGTCGTGGCGCTGGG
>JAUXST010000593.1 GCA_030679805.1 Reyranella sp.
GTGACCTTCCAGGAACCGACTGATTCTTGCGTCCCGCACCAGGTGCGGTCGGGTCAGCCGGGCATGTCCGTCGTCCGGTCCGCGCACAGGACCCCCACGTGACTCATGTCACCTGGAGCAAGTGCTTCGGACCGGACGACGCGCCAAAGGTTTACGGCTGCGCGCGTATGATCGATTCGCGTCAGATTTGCCACGGCCTCCCGGGACGGCCGGATAAGGGAGGCCCACGACTATATTCTTGATCGGCAGGGACTGCGCCCTTGCCCCAGTGGCACCGCGACCGCGTCCTTGGACTTGGTCCCTTGCATCGCCCGCGTGGAGAGCGGGACGCCACCCGGTCACGACAGGGAGCCGTCCCGGGCAAGTGAACGGGCGGCTCGGCCTCCAAGACAGGCCTCGTGCGACGATAGCAGAAATATAGGATAACTCCGGCCAAACCTGCAAATCTCCTATTGCAATCCTGCCATGCGTTTTTACCGGGGCGCCAGCAGTGCAAGCAGCCCGATTGCCTTTGCTCCAAAGGCGATATATCTACTCGTATATAACGATGAATTGCCGCAGAGGATTCACGATGAGGTTTCACCGCCGCGCCTTGCTTGCCGTGATGGCGGCTGTCCTGTCGGTGTCGCCCGCCTCGGCCCAGTCAAGGGACGTCGTGATCCTGGCGGCGGCGAGCCTGAAGAACGCGCTCGATGAAGCCTCAGCCGCCTGGGCGAAGGAGACCGGCAAGGCGACCAAGATCGCCTATGCCGCGAGTTCGGCGCTCGCCAAGCAGATCGAAGCCGGGATCCCCGCAGACCTGTTCATCTCCGCCGATGTCCCGTGGATGGACTACGTCGCCGAGCGGAAATTGATCAAACCGGCCAGCCGTTCCGATTTCCTCGGCAATGATATCGTGTTGATCGCGGGCAAGGACTCGAAGGTCGATCTCAAGATCGACAAGGGGTTCGCGCTCGGCGCGGCACTGGGCGGCGGCCGTCTGGCGATGGCCAACATCGACGCCGTGCCGGCCGGCAAGTACGGCAAGGCCTCGCTCGAGGCGCTGGGCGTCTGGCCGTCGGTCGCCGATCGCGTCGCTCAGGCAGAGAACGTCCGCATGGCGATGACGCTCGTGTCGCGTGGCGAGGCGCCTTTGGGAATCGTCTATCGAACCGACGCGACCGCCGATCCCAACGTGAGGGTCGTGGGGGCGTTTCCGGCCAGCAGCCACTCGCCGATCGTCTATCCGATGGCGCTGCTGGCGAGTTCGACCAATCCCGACGCCGAGGCGTTCGTGGTTTTCCTGAAGTCGGCTGCGGCCCGGCCGTTCTTCGAGAAGCAGGGCTTCAGCGTGCTGAAGTAGGGGCGAGGCGACGCGCCAGGGCGCGAATGTCCGATGACGAAGCGGTACGCGCCCGCCGCTCCAGATCGCGGTAGAGCCGCACGATGGCGTTGCCGGCTTCCGTTACGATCGTCCCGCCGCCTCCGCCACCGCCGGTCTGGGCGCTGACGACAGGTTCGTCGAACATATGGTTGAGTTCGTCCACCAGCAGCCACGCTTGCCGATAAGACATCTCCAGGGCGCGGCCGGCGGCCGAGATCGAGCCGGTCTCATTGATCAGTTCGAGCAGGCGAATCTTTCCCGGCCCCAGCGAACGCCCGCCACCGAAGTCCAGGCGAAGGTGCAACGAAGCCTTGTCGCGGGACTTTGCAGTCGACTTGGGCCTGGCTTTGGCCATTGCGGCGTCCTCATTCCGGTTCGATGCCGGCGATCTTCATCATGTCGCGGTAGAGCTGGATCTCGGCGATCTGAATCTGCCGCATCTCTTCCGGCGTGGTCGGCGTGATCTCCGAGCCGCCCTGGGCCTGGCGTTCGACGTAGGCGGGTTCGGTGATCGTCTTGACGACGGCGTCGCGCAGCTTTGCGAAGGCGGGCTGCGGCACGCCCTTGGGCATCAGCACGCCGGTCCAGGTCATCAGCTCGAAATCGGGGATGCCCTGCTCGATCAGGGTCGGGATGTCGGGCGTGAGCTTGTAGCGGCCGCGGCTGCCGACACCGAGACAGCGCACGGTGCCCGCCTTGACCTGGGGCAGGCTGGTCACCGGATCGGCGAAGCACATCTGGACGTGGCCGGACATGGTGTCGGTGAGGGCCAAGGGCGTGCTCTTGTAGGGCACGTGCACCATATCGATGCCGGTCTTGGCCTTCAGCAGCTCGCCCGAGATGCGGGTCGAGGCACTGCCCGAGCCGAAGTTGATCTTGCCGGGCTGGCGCTTGGCCAACGCCACGAATTCCTGCGCCGTGTTGGCCTCGACTTTCGGGTTCACGATCATGAACACCGGCGCCCGACCGATGATCGTCATCGGGTCGAAGTCGGTGAGCGGGTCGTAGGGCAGGGACTTCATCAGCGCGACGTTCGAGGCCGCCGCTGTGTTGGAGCAGACGAAGATGGTCTGGCCGTCGGGCTTCGCCTTGGCGGCAATGTCGGCGGCGATGGCGCCGTTGGCGCCGGGCTTGTTCTCGACCACGGCCGGCACGCCGAAAATCCGGTTCAGGCCTTCGGCGATGTTGCGGGCGCTCTGGTCGGTGGCCGAGCCTGGGCCGAACGGCACGAGGATGCGGAAGGGACCGTTAGGAAAATTGTCGGCGCGCACGACATTGGCTAGGGGCAACGTGGCGGCGGCGGAGAGAATCGAGCGACGGGTGATCATGGGATGATTGTAGCGCGTTTCCGGACGCTGCCGACATGATAGTGTGGCGGCGAAAGTTGTGCGGAGGGCAGTGGAAAATGAGCGTGCGTGCGGGACGTGAGTTTCTGGCGATTCCGGGGCCGACGACGGTGCCCGACGAAGTGCTGCGGGCAATGCATCGTCCGGCGGTGGACATCTATTCCGGCCCGCTGCTGGCGCTCACCGACAGCCTGCTGCGCGACGTCGCCCGCGTGTTCAACACCAAGGGTCACGCCTACATCTACATCGCCAACGGCCATGGCGCCTGGGAGGCCACGCTCACCAACGTGCTCAGCAAGGGCGACAAGATCCTCGTGCTGGAGAGCGGCCGCTTCGCCATCGGCTGGGGCGACAATGCCCGCCGCATGGGCGTCGAGGTCGAGGTGCTGAAGGGCGACATGCGCCGCGCCGTCCGGCCGGCCGAAGTCGAGGTGCGTCTCAAGGCCGACAAGGACGGCACCATCAAGGCCGTGCTGGTGGCGCAGATCGACACCGCCTCGGGCGTGGTGAACGACATCGAGGCGATCGGCAAGGCGATGCGCGCGGCCAAGCACGACGCACTCCTGATGGTCGACGCGGTGGCCTCGCTCGGCTGCATGCCGTTCGAGATGGATGCCTGGGGCGTCGACGTGGCGATGTCGGGCTCGCAGAAGGGCATGATGACGCCGCCGGGCCTGGGCTTCGTCGTGGCCAACGACCGCGCGCGCGAAGTGCACAAGAAAGCGGAACTGCGCACGCCCTACTGGGACTGGACCGAGCGCGAAGGCGCGCAGCACTACCAGAAATATGCCGGCACGCCGCCCGAGCACCTGTTGTTCGGCCTGCGCCAGGCACTCGACATGCTGTTCGAGGAAGGCCTCGACAAGGTGCATCGCCGCCACTGGCTTCTGGCCGAAGCGGTACGCCGCGCCGTCGGCGTCTGGTCGGAGGGCCAGGCGATCGGCTTCAACATCATCGAGCCCGACGAGCGTTCCGACTCGATCACCTGCGTGCTGACCAGCGGCCACGACCCTGAGGCGATCCGCGCCTATTGCAACAAGCAGTGCGGCGTGATCCTGGGCCACGGCATCGGCGATCTCTCCGGCAAGGCTTTTCGCGTGGCACACATGGGGCACGTCAACGCCCCGATGGTGCTGGGCACGCTCAGCGTGATCGAGATGAGCCTCAACGCACTCGACATCCCGCACGGCAAGGGCGGCGCGCAGGCCGCGATCGACTGGCTGGGCGAGCAGGTGAAGGCTTAGATCTTTCTCTTCCCCTGCGCGGACTCCGCGCAGGGGAAGTGCCCTCGTCTTACGAGGGCGATGGGGTCAGACCCCTCCGTCACCGTAAGACGGTGACACCTCCCCCGATGACGGGGGAGGAGAAGCGGGCACTGAAACGAAAAGAGCGCCTCTGTGGAGGCGCTCTTTGTCGTTCAAGAAGGGATCAAGCCCTCAGTCAGCGTCTCCACCAACCGCGCTTGGGCTTCTCCGGCGGAACGTCCGCCACGGGGGTCACCGGGATGACGGGAGCCGGCGGCGGTTCCGGCGCCTGCATGACGACAGGCTCGGGGGCCGGCGCGGGCACGTAAGCCGGTACCGGGGGTGGTGCCGGCGGCGGCGGAGGCGGCGGGGCCGCTTCCACGTTCACCGGCGGACCGGGATCGAACGCCGCATGTTCGTGCGGCGCTGATATCTGCTCATGCGCAGGCTCGTGTCTCGATTCTGGCATTGGCTCGGCGTCGGTCTCATGCCGTGCCGGGGCGTCGGAGGCGAACTCCTCCGAGGTGTAATCGCGCTCGCGCGGCGCGTGCTCGCCGTTGGGCTCGCCCTCGCCAGGCTCACGACGCCGGCGACGGCCGCCGCGGCGGCCACGGCGACGGCGTCGATCGCCCTCGCCCTCGCCACCACGGTCGCTCGAGGGCCGGCGCTCGCCGTCGGCGGTTGCACCTTCGCCGTCGATTGCTTCACCGGCCGGCTCGTCGCCTGCCTGTTCATCACGGGGCGGCTGATCATGGCCATTTTCTGCCGCGCCACTGGGGCCACGATCGTCGGCGGAAAATTCCTCGCCGGCAGCCCGGGGAGCCCGGTCTGCTCCTTCGCCTTCGGGGCGGTCGCCCCGACGGCGGCGGCGGCGACGGCGGCGGCCACGGCCGCCGTCGCGGCCTTCGCCTTCCTCGTCGGCGGGGCGGCGTTCACCGCGCTCGCCGGATTCACCGGCTTCGCCAGCCTCTCCGGCTTCGCGGTCCTCGACATCGTCGGGCTCGTCGCCCAGCGCGACCTCGCGCGCGACCTCGTCGTAGTTGGCGCGGGCCAGCTCCTGGGCCGGCCGGTCACGTTCTTCGCGGCGCGTGCGCACGCGCTCGATCTCGCAGTCGGCGGCATTCAGCTCGTCGTCAGCCTCGACCGCGACCATGAAGCCGTAGCGCATCTCGATCTCGGAGAGCGTGTGGCGCTTCTGGTTGAGCAGGTAGAGCGCCACCTTCGGCGGCACGCTGACCAGGATCTCGGTCGCCCGGCGGCGGACGCCTTCCTCCTCGATGGCCCGCAGCGCATGCAGCGCGGCCGATTCGATGGAGCGGATGCGGCCAATGCCGGCGCAATGCGGGCAGAGTTCGGTCGAGTGCTCGAGCAGGCTGGGACGCAGGCGCTGGCGCGACATTTCGAGCAGGCCGAAGGCCGAGATGCGGCCGATCTGGATGCGGGCGCGATCGGTGCGCATCGCATCCTTGACCTTGTGCTCGACCTGACGCTGGTGCCGCGTCTCCTCCATGTCGATGAAGTCGATCACGATCAGGCCGGCGAGATCGCGCAGGCGGACCTGGCGGGCGATTTCTTCCGCCGCCTCGATGTTGGTGCGCAGCGCCGTCTCCTCGATGTTCCGTTCCTTGGTCGAACGGCCCGAGTTGACGTCGATGGCGACCAGTGCCTCAGTCGGATTGATGACGATGTAGCCGCCGCTGCGCAGCTGCACGGTCGGCGAATGCATGGCGTCGAATTGCGCTTCCACCTGGTAGCGGTGGAACAACGGGATCTGCTCCTTGTAGAGTTCGACCTTGCTCGCCTGATGCGGCACGAGCTGGCGCATGAAGCCGCTGGCGGCCTCGAAGCCCGCTTCGCCCTCGACCAGGACCTGGGCGATGTCGGTGTCGTAGATGTCGCGCAGCGAGCGCTTGATGAGGTCGCCTTCCTCGTAGATCAACGCCGGCGCCGTCGAGCGCATGGTGAGTTCGCGGATCGAATCCCACAGGCGCGACAGGTATTCGTAGTCGCGCTTGATGTCGATGTTGGAACGCTCGAGGCCGGCGGTGCGCAGGATCACGCCCATGCCCTGCGGTACGTCGAGTTCGCCCAGCATCTCCTTCATCCGCTTGCGATCGGTGGGGTTGGAGATCTTGCGCGAAATGCCGCCGCCTCGGCCGGCGTTGGGCATCAGCACGCAATAGCGGCCGGCCAGCGACAGGTAGGTGGTGAGGGCGGCCCCCTTGTTGCCGCGCTCCTCCTTGACGACCTGCACCAGCAGGATCTGCCGGCGCTTGATGACTTCCTGGATCTTGTACTGCCGGATCGGGTTGCGACGGCGGCGCTCGCGCGTCTCGCGCTCCTCGCCCGCGTCGTCGCCGCCCAGGGTTTCGACCGTGACCTCGGGCTGCGGCGCTTCTGACGGATCGGAGGGGACGAGATCGGCGGGGTGCTCGCCGGACTCGGACACCGCGTCATGTGCTGCGTCGGCCGAAGCTTCGGGGATCGACTCGGGCAAATCGGCTGGCGCCGGCACTTCCGAGGGTTCGACGAGCGGCCCATCGAGGCGTTCGCTGGCGATGGCGGCAGGCTGGGCCTGCGGCTCGGCGGCCTGCAGCTCGGGAGTGGGGGCCTCCGCAGGAGCAGGCTCGCTCGGCGCTTCGATCGCCGGAGCTGCTTCGGCGGCGAGGGCTTCGGCGACTGGCGCCTCAGCGCCCGGTGCCTCTACAGACGATGTCTCTGCGATGTGGCCGTTCTCGGCCGGGGCCGCGGTCTCTTCGCCGCCGTTTTCCGTCGCCAGCTCCTGCACGGACTCCGCGCGCAGGTCGGCGCGGGCGTCCTCGATGTCGGTTCGATCGACCCGGGTACGGCGACGCCGCGGTTCGTGGTCGTCGTCGGCCTCGGCGTGCAGGCGCTGCTGCTCGGCGATCAGCCGTTCGCGGTCGGCGACCGGAATTTGATAGTAGTCGGGGTGGATTTCCGAGAAGGCCAGGAAGCCGTGGCGATTGCCGCCGTATTCCACGAACGCCGCCTGCAGCGATGGTTCGATGCGAATGACCTTCGCAAGGTAGATGTTGCCCTTGAGGGGTTTGCGGGTGGAGGTCTCGAAATCGAATTCTTCAAGTCTTGTTCCATCGACGACGACGACCCGTGTCTCTTCCGGGTGACTCGCATCGATGAGCATACGCCTTGCCATGGGCTCGCTCCCGAGGCGTTCGATCCCTACCGGCGCGAGCAACCGGCGGCCAAGCCGCCTCTCTGGCGCGAGGGGGACGGAGCGCCATCAACCCGTCGAACGGCCAAACATCGGCCAAGACGGGGAAGCATCGCGCCGCCGGACCGCAACAGGGTCCTGCCAACCTCGGTGTTCCTGATAGCCACCGCCTGTCTAACAATCCTTTGGCGAACCCGCCGCGCCCGTTTTTGCTAAACAAAAAAGGCGCAAGCGCTGGCCCGGCTGGGGACTGCCGTCGGAGCACCACCCCTGGAGGGGGCGCTACGAACGACGGCGACTGCTCGCGGGGCGCAACATACGGGGTTCAAACGGGTGCGACAATCAAAAGATTGAATGAGATGAGTATCGTTCAGTAACTAATTGATAAAACTTGAAATTATCCTCGAAGTTATGTATTTAGATTAGCATATCGCAACAATAAATTACTCCCTCTGACTTTAGAATTGGCGTCAGCCATGTCCGCCCTCCATCGCCGCGATCTGCTTGCCGGGTTGGCCGGTCTCGCCGCTTTTGGCGCCGGCAGCCTCGATGCCCGGGCGAATTCGCCGGCGCCCAAGACGGCGAAGAAGCCGACACCGATGGCCAAGCCCAAGCTTGTCTTTCTCGACCCGGGTCATGGGGGCAAGGACCCCGGCGCGCTCGGGCTGCGTGGCACCCAGGAAAAGTCGGTCGTCATGGCCATCGCCCGCGACCTGCAGAAGGAACTGCTGGCTGGCGGTCGCTATCGCGTGCTGCTGACGCGCAGCACCGACAACTTCGTGGCGCTGCGCGAGCGGGTGGCGCGCGCCCAGGCGGCAAGGGCCGATTTGTTCCTGTCGTTGCATGCGGATTCGCACGACAATCCCGATGTCCGCGGGGCCTCGGTCTACACGCTGTCCGAGGAGGCGACCGACCGCGAAGCGGCGGCCCTTGCTACGCGCGAAAACCGTGCCGATGCCGTGATTGCGGGTATGAAGCTTGCGGACAAGGATGATAACGTCGCGCGCACCCTGGTCGCCATGAGCCAGCGCGGCACGGTGAACGATTCGCGCCGGCTCGCCGACACGATCGTGCGGACTTTCGGCCACAACGGCGTGCGGCTGCTGCCCCGGACCCACCGGCAGGCGGGCTTTGCCGTGCTGACCTCGCCGGATATCCCGGCGGCCCTGGTCGAACTCGGCTACCTCTCCAATCCCCAGGACGAGAAGCTGCTGACGGTCCGCCAGCACCAGGTTTCGCTGGCGCGGGCCCTTCGTGCCTCCGTCGACGCCCATTTTGCCGCTGCCGCCGCCACAAGAAAGGCGTAAGTCCTGGCCATTCTCGCCGTTGCTGCCTCGAAAAGCGCCGCGTAGAAGATGACCGTGCTCAACCTGTTCAAAGTCCTGCTGGCCTTCGCCACGGCCGTCCTCATCGTGGGTACCGGCACCGTGGCGGGCCTGTTCTGGCATTTCAGCCATGGCCTGCCCGACCACAAGCAGCTGGCCGACTACCAGCCGCTGACGGTGACGCGACTGTACGCGGCCGACGGCCGGTTGCTGGCCGAGTATGCCCGTGAGAAGCGGGTGTTCGTGCCGGTGGCGGCGATGCCCAAGATGGTGCCCGAGGCCTTCGTGGCGGCCGAGGACCAGCGCTTCTTTACGCACCCCGGCATCGACTTCATCGGCGTCGTGCGCGCCATGATTGCCAATATCACCAACCCGGGCAAACGGCCGGAAGGCGCCTCGGGCATCACCCAGCAGGTCGCCAAGAACTTCCTGCTCACCAACCAGGCGACGCTGGCGCGCAAGATCCGCGAGGCGATCCTGGCCTTCCGCATCGAGGAGACCTATTCCAAGGAGCGCATCCTCGAACTCTATCTGAACGAGATCTATCTCGGATCGGGCAATTACGGCGTGGCCCAGGCGGCGCTCAACTATTTCGATAAGTCTCTCGATGAACTCAGCCTGTCGGAGATCGCCTATCTCGCGGCACTCCCCAAGGCGCCGAACCGCTACAACATCGTGCGCAACGAGAAGGAAGCCTACGCCCGCCGCGACTACGTGCTGACCCGCATGCAGGAGGACGGCTACATCACGGCGGCTGAAGCGCAGAAGGCGCGGGCCGAGAAGTTGCAGCTCCGCCGTCGCAGCGCCACCGAGATGACGACGGCCGATTTCTTCGCCGAGGAAGTGCGTCGCAACCTGATGGCGGCTTATGGCGAGAAGGGCCTCTATGAGGGCGGCCTCACCGTCAGCACGACGCTCGATCCCGCCATCCAGAGCGCCGCCGATACCGCGTTGCGCGACGGGCTGATCACCTACGACCGCCGCCACGGCTGGCGCGGACCCTACGCCAAGATCCCCGACATGAGCGTGTGGGAAGAGGAGTTCGCCCGCATCGTCCAGCGCCGTCCGCTGTTCGGCCCCGCCGACTGGCATCTCGCCGTGGTGAGCAAGGTCGACGCTCAATCGGTGCAGGTCGTCGGACTGCCGGATGGGGAAGGCACCGTCCCCTTCGCCGAGATGACCTGGGCGCGGCCGACCCTGGCGGACCAGCGCGTCGGCAATCCGCCGCGCGCGCCGCGCGACGTGGTGAGCGTGGGCGACATCATCGTCGTTGAGAAAGTGACCAGCGCCAACAACAAACCCTATCCGCCGAAGACCTACGGCCTGCGACAGGTTCCGAACGTCGAGGGCGGCGTCGTGGTGATGGACACCCAGACCGGCCGCGTGCTCGCGCTGTCCGGCGGCTGGGCCTACGGCCGCAGCCAGTTCAACCGCGCCGTCCAGGCGGCCCGCCAGCCGGGTTCGGCCTTCAAGCCATTCGTCTTCCTCGCGGCAATGGACGCGGGCTTCACGCCAGCGACCATCGTGCTCGACGGGCCGTTCAGCTACGACCCCGGCCATGGCCAGCCGGTCTGGTCGCCCAAGAACTACGGCGGCGACTATCTCGGGCCGGCCACGGTGCGCCGCGGCCTCGAACTGTCGCGCAATCTGATGACCGTGCGCATAGCGCAGCAGGTCGGCATGAAGAACGTCGTCCAGGTCGCCAAGGAGTTCGGCGTCACCGACAACATGGGCGCCTACCTGCCGATGGCGATCGGCGCCGGCGAGACGACCTTGCTGCGCATGACCATGGCCTACGCCATGCTGGCCAATGGCGCGCTCGAGATCACGCCCAGCCTCGTCGACCGCGTGCAGGACCGCAACGGCAAGACCATCTATCGCCACGAGCCGCGCGCCTGCAAGGGATGCGGCGAGGCTGCGACCGGCGGCAAGCCGGCGGCGCCGGAACTCATCGATTCGCGCAAGCCCTTCCACGATCCGGCTTCGGTCTATCAGGTCGTGCACATGATGCAGGGCGTCACCGTGCGCGGCACGGCCGGCCGGCTCGCGGCACTCGGCCGGCCGATCGCCGGCAAGACCGGCACGACCAACGACGCGCGCGACAACTGGTTCCTGGGCGCCACGCCCGAGATCACGGTCGGCATCTATATCGGCTTCGACGAGCCGCGCACCCTGGGACCGGGCAATGCCGAGACCGGCGGCGGCAACGCCGTGCCGATCTACGAGCAGATCGCCAAGCAGATCTTCAAGGGCAAGCCGCCGACCCCGTTCCGCATTCCGCCCGGCCTGCGCATGGTCCGCTCCACCTACGAGGGCGGCACGATCGACGAGGTCTTCAAGCCCGGCACCGAGCCCGGCTCGGACGGCGAGATGGTCATGCCGCTTGACGGCTCCGCCCCCTATTCCGGTATAGACCCCGCCGGCGGCCCGCTGCAGGCAGGCGGCGGCCGGCGTCCCGGCCTCTCGGGGACCGGCGAGACTTATTGAATTCAGACACCTCTCCCCCGATAGGGGGAGAGGGCGGGTGAGGGGGAGACGCACGTTCTTTCCCCCTCACCTA
>JAUXST010000074.1 GCA_030679805.1 Reyranella sp.
CGGGAGATCGTCGAGGAATGGAAGTGGATGGGAAGCCCGGTGTGGTCCCGCGACGGCATGATTGCGGTCGCCAATGCCCACAAGACGTGGGTGAAGCTCACCTTCGCCTACGGCGCGAGCCTCCCGGATCCCGACAAGCTCTTCAACGCCGGCCTCGAAGGCAACATGAGGCGCGCCATCGATTTTTTCGAGGGCGACAGGATCAACGATCGTGCCCTGAAAACGCTCGTCCGCGCCGCTATTGAGTTCAATCAGGCCAAAAAGAAGAAGAAGGCGCCGGCGGGAGCTCGAGCGAAAATATGAGCGCGCAGGATGCGCGGGGTTCGGAAGACGAATTATCTTCTGGACCGCGCGCATCCTGCGCGCTCATCGTCTCGCTCGCCACAATCCACTAGTATGTATGCGGGCGGCGACGAACGCCCGTTAGAGGAAACGCCCCGATGTCCGACGCACTCCCCGCCCTCTGCCTGATCGCCATGCCGTCCCGCCGCCGCCGCACCATCGAACTGTGCCAGGAGGCCGAACGGCGCGGCTTCGCCGGGATCTACGTGCCGAGCCCGATGGGCAACATGTCGATGTGCGAGGCGCTCGCGTGGAACACCCAATCGATCACCTTCGGCACCGCCATCGCGCCGATCTATCAGCGCACCATCGTCGATTTCGCCCAGAGTGCGGCGGTGATGCACGAGGTTTCTAGCGGCCGGTTCCGCCTCGGCATCGGCATCGCGCACGGGCCGTCGCATGTGCGCATGGGCGTGACGCCGGGCAAGCCGCTGGCCGACACGCGCGCCTTCATAGAAAAGTTCCGCGCCGAGAGCGCCTTCGGTCCGCTGCCGCCCGTCATCGTGGCGGCGCTGCGCAAGCGCATGGTGGCGCTGGCGGGTGAGCTCGCCCAGGGCGTGGTCTTCGCCAACGCCTCGCTGTCGCACATGGCCCAGCCGCTGGCCGCCCTTCCCGCGGCCAAGCGCAACGTGCCGGACTTCTTCATCGGCAACATGATCCCGACCTGCATCAGCGACGACGTGGAGGCCGCCA
>JAUXST010000079.1 GCA_030679805.1 Reyranella sp.
AGGGAGACACGAGTGACCGTCTTCACTCGCCGACGCGCGGTCGCTCTTGGCCTCGGCGCCGCAGCCCTCCCGTCATCGCTGCGCGCACAAGCCGCCTGGCCGACCGGCCCGGTCACCTTTGTCGTCGGCTACGCCCCGGGCGGCAGCAACGACATCAACGCGCGCGAGCTGGCGGCGCTGATGTCGCCGATCCTCGGCCAGCAGATCATCGTGGACAACAAGGGCGGCGCCAACGGCAGCCTCGGCCTGCGCGCCGTCGCCGCCGCCCGGCCGGATGGCTACACGCTGTCCTACACTTCGGCGCAGACCATCGTGGTCAATCCGTGGGTCCAGAAGGGCATGATCGACACGCTCACCACGCTCCTGCCGATCTGCCAGACGACGGACTATCAATATGTGCTGGTCGCCAACCCGAAGGTGCCGGCCAACACGGCCGCGGAGCTGGTGGCGCTGGCCCGGCGCGAGCCCGGCAAGCTGACTTATTCTTCGGCGGGCATCGGCAGCGGCAACCACCTGGCGGGCGCGCTGTTCACCGAGGCCGCCGGCATCGACGTCACGCACGTGCCCTACAAGGGCACCGGCCCTGCCCTGGCCGACGTGATGAGCGGCATCGTCACCATGAACTTCTCCTCCCTGCCGCCGGCCGTGCCGCAGGTGAAGGTGGGCAACCTGAAGGCGCTGGCCGTCACCGGCGATCACCGGCTCTCCTCGCTGCCGGACGTGCCGACGCTCCGGGAGCAGGGGATCGACACGGTGATCAACGGCTGGCACGGCCTGTTCGCGCCGGCCAATACGCCGGATGCCCTCCTCGACACCATCGCCCGCAACGCCAAGCGGGCCATGAGGGACGAGAAGTGGGCAAGGGCGCTCGCCAAGGACGGCGTCGAGGCCCCGCCCGAGCGCACCCGCGCCGAATGGACCCGCTATATCGCCGACGAGCACGCTTTCTGGGGCAAGAAACTGAAGACCCTCAAGATCGAGTTGGATTGACGGCCCTTGGCCGTCATCCCGAGTCGCGCGGGGTAACCCCCGCGCTGGTTTGCGAGGGATCTTTAGGACCCGAACAAGGATCCCTCACTTCGTTCGGGATGACACTATTGCTGGGCTTTGCGCGGTGCGTCGATGCACAAACCGATGTCATCCCGAACGAAGTGAGGGATCCTTAAATCATAAGGTCATCACATGAAGCTCGGCGTTGCATTGCCCGTCATCGACGCCGAGGTCGGCGGCGATCCTGACGCGATCCGCGACTTCGCCCAGGCGGCGGAAGAGATCGGCTACCGCGATCTGTCGGTGCCGGATCACGTGCTGGGCGTGAACGTCGCGAGCCGGCCGGGGTGGGGTGATCGCAACACGTCGGCGGATCTGTTCCAGGATCCCTTCGTGCTCTTCGGCTTTCTGGCAGGCTGTACCCGGGAGATCGGCTTTTCCACGCAGGTGTTGATCCTGGCCCAGCGCCAGGCCGTGCTCGTCGCCAAGCAGGCAGCCTGTCTCGATGTCCTGTGCGGCGGGCGCTTTCGGCTGGGCATCGGCGTCGGCTGGAACGAAGTGGAATTCGTCGGGCTGAACGAATCGTTTCGCGACCGCGGTCGTCGCTCGGAAGAGCAGGTCGCCGTCATGAAGGCGCTGTGGGCCGAACCCCACGTCACCTTCAAGGGCAAGTATCACACGATCGAGGATGCCGGGATCAATCCCTTGCCCACGCGGCGTTCGATTCCCATCTGGTTCGGCGGCCATGCCGACGCCACCCTGCGCCGCGTCGCCCGTTGGGGCGATGGCTGGATGCCGCTCAACTATGGACCGGGCGACGAGGCCAAGGCAGCTATCGATAAAATGCGTGCCTATGCCGAGGCGGCCGGCCGCGATCCTGCCGGCATCGGCATCGGCATCGACACGAGGGTGACGGCGGGCATCGGCGACGAAGCCGCCTGGCGCGACACGGTGAAATTCTGGAAGTCCTGCGGCGTCACCGATCTCACGCTCGGCACCTATTCCGGACGAGGGCACCTCCGGCGCATCGACGGCAAGACTCTCGCCGCCCATCTCGCCGCCATCCGGCGCTACTGGAACGCCGTCGCGGATTTGCTCTAGCAGAGGGACGTAGGGGCTGGCCCGTGCGGGCCTATGTGCTGGCACTGCCAGCAGCCCGGCGGAATCCACATGGCAGGATTGAAATAGGATAGTTGCAGATTTGGCCGGAATCGTCCTATATTTCCGCTATCGTCGCACGAACTCCGTCTTTCTTCTTTCTCCTCCCCCGTCTCAGCGCCTTCAGAGGCGCGACCGGGGAGGTGGCCCGCAGGGTCGGAGGGGGAAGGCAACATCACGACTGTTGCTTTCCCCTCCCTGCCCTCCCGTAGGGCGGGGGAGGAAAAGAATTCTGAACTCTTCGATCCAGACTCTGATGGCCGTCGTTCATCGTGTTCGCGATCCTCCTGGCGTGTTCAGGCGCGCTATCGATGTTCGATGAATACGCCCACTTTGTTGTATTTCCGGCAACAAATACTCATATTAAACCGGTAACTAATATTTACTTGTTACCGGTAACTAATTGGCATACTGTTTCCGGCAACAGAGGAGTCTCCTCATGTCCGAACCCTCTCTTTCGATGAAGGAGCGCGTCCATCAATTGCGCGAACGCCGGCGCCGCGCCGGCTTGAAGCGTGTGGAACTCTTTGTCCCGGAGGACAAGGTCGACCTGGTGAAAGCCTATGTCGCCCAATTGCGCGAAGGCTCCGACTCGGAATCCAAAATGAAGGTTCGCCAACTTCTGGCCAAGGCGTACCGGAACTTTCACGCGAGTTGCCTCGACAATATCCAGATCGATCCGGCCACCGCCGATTTCGCCGATGCGGCCATCGTGGCGGCGGCCCTCATGCACCGCGGCAATGCCGACGCCTACAAGCTCGGACGGCAGATTCGCAGCCTGGTGCGTTGATGCCTCTCACATCGCTGCAGAGGTTGGTGGTCGAGACCCTCCGCCCGTTCCGGTCGTCGCACAGCTATGTCGGCGGCGGCGCGGCCCTCAACCAACGATGGCCGCGCCTGTCCGACGACATGGACATCTTCGTCGATCAGCGGAAGCACCTGCCTCAAGGCCCTTACGCCGAGCTGGAGGCGTTGCACGAGGCGGGCTTCGCCGTAGACGTGACGACACGGGACGAATGGATGGTCGAGGCCATCGTGAAACAGTATGGCGAGGAAACGCGGGTCCAGTGGATCGACGACTCCGAATCCTCCAGGCGCTTCTTTCCGGCCAGGGACGACGAGGAATTCGGCTTCCGGCTGCATCAGGCCGATGCCGCCGTGAACAAGGCCTTGTGTGCCGCCCGCCGCGAACGGGCGCCGCGCGACGCCGTCGATCTCGTTTCGATCGTGTGCCGCTATGCGCCTCTGGGGCCGCTGGTCTGGGCGCTCGCCGGCAAGGATCCCAACCTCACGCCACCGAAAGCGATCTCCAGCATCCGCAGGATCGCCTTCGGTTACGCCGACGAGGAGATCAGGGCCGTTCGCATGGAAGAGGGCGGCACGGTAACGAGAAAGGAACTCCGAGGAGTCCTCGATCCTGCCTTGGAGGCCGCCGCCGCTTATTGCGACGACGCGGCTCCCGCCGACCACCTCGGTTGCCTGTTCGTGGATGCCGACGACAAGCCGGTTGAAGCCACCGAGATCACGATCGCCAACCGCTCACACCGGGTGATCACGATCAACGACTTCGGATCGGTACCGAAGGTCCGCGACTAGATTGGTGGTGACGCTCTATTGCCCGACGCGTCCGATCGGCCGGCCCAGCATGACGGAGGCAACCACGCCCGCGACCACGAACAGAATGCCGATGACGATCATGATCCGCAGCAGCGCCTTGCTCTGGCGCCCGAGGACGAGTTGCAGGAGGCCCTGGAGGACCGAGACCGTGCCGAACACGAGAAGGCAGAGGGTGAGGGCGGCAATCCCAGCCCATTGAAGGTCGGACGGCCCTTCGCCGGCCGGGCGGCGTTCGATCCGCATGCCCGCCGGCAGCCAGTGCGCGGGGATCGGCAGCTCGAGCAGCGCCCAGCCGAGCAACGTGGCGCCCGCCCCGATGAAAAGCCCCAGGACCACCAGAAGGCCGCCGCCGATGCGCAGCTCCTTCGGCGTCTGCTGGCGACGCACGCGGAAGATCGAAAAGTCGAACACCGGCGGAGGCTCGCACGCGCTTGAATTTCTGGGGAGTCAGATAGTCGGCGGCACTGAGGGCGGAGTCGGTGGTCTTTGGCGCAAGGCCCACGACAGCCCCGCCGTCAGCACTAGCCCCACGGCCGCCATCACCAGCACGGCGCCGCGGGGCCCAAGTGGGGCTGCCAAGAGACCCGCCGCCAGGATGCCGAGCGGGCCGGTGCCGATGCCGACCGTGACCAGGCCCATCAGCCTGGAGCGCATCTCGGGCGGCGCCTCGGTCAGCATCAGGGTCGACTGCATGTTGCCGAAGCCCGCCGTGCCGAAGCCGCCCACGATCAGCACCGCGAGAGCCAGCCAGTAGGAGGGCGAGAGCGCCATCACGATCAGCGTCGCCATGAACAGCGCCGAGCCGCCGGCGAAGGCCAGGCGCCGGTCCCCAGGGCGATCGGTGCGCAGGAAGCCCGCGGCGATCAGCGTGCCGCCGATCAGCGCGCCGGTGGGCTCGCCCGCCGCCAGCACGCCCACCAGGGCGGGCGAGACGTGGAAGGCGCCCAGCCCCAGCGGCGCCACCAGGCCGGAGTAGGCGAAGGCGAAGACGTTGGTGACGACGGTGATGCCGAACACCAGCAGGATCAGCGGCTTGGTCCGGGCATAGCGCAGGCCTTCGAGGATCTCGGCCGGGATTTTCGCCACCGCGAGCCTGCGCGTGACCTGGGTGTGCACGAGGCCGGCCAGGGCGAAGGCTCCGGCGAACTGTACGAGTGCTGTGAGCGAGTAGGCGCCCTTCATGCCCAGCCACTGGAAGGCGAACCCGCCCAGCAGCGGACCGACCATGCGGGTCATGGCGTTGGTGGCGCTGTCGAGCGCGATCGCCGGCACGATGCGATGCGGCCCCGCGGCCTCGCCCACCATGCGCCGCCGCGTCGACATCTCGGTCGTCCACATGGTGCCGCTCACGAGGTTGCCCAGCGCCACGTGCCAGAGTTCGAGATGGCCCGTGGTGGCGAGCGTCGCCAGCAGCGTCGACGTGACGGCCGCCACCATCAGCGCGGTCATCAGGATCAGCTTGCGGTTGATCGCCTCGGAGATCGCACCGGCGAAGGCGCCGAGGAAGAGCAGCGGCAGTTGTCGCACCGCCACCACGACGGCCACGGCCAGTGCCGAGCCCGTGACCTCGTAGGCGAACAGGCCTGACGCCAGCATCTCCAGCCAGCGCATGGCGTTGGCGGAAGCGCCGACCAGCCACAGCCGCAGGAAGTCCGGCGAGCGCAGAAGTTCGCGCACCGGACCTTTAGCCGGTTCCTCCGTTGCATTCATTGTGCAGCACGCTAACGTCGCACCCAACGGTCGCAAAGACCAAAAGGCATCGAGGAAACGCCATGCTGCAACGTCGTACGCTTCTGGCTGCATCAGGTGGCTTGGTTCTCGCGCCCGCCCTCACGCCGGCGATCGCCAGCGCCCAAGGCGCCTGGCCCACCAAGACCGTGCGCTTCATCTGCCCCTTCGCGCCGGGCGGCGGCACCGACACGGTGAGCCGGCTGATCTGCGACCAGCTCTCGAAGATCCTGGGCCAGACCTTCGTGGTCGAGAACAAGGGCGGGGCGGGCGGCAACATCGGCACGGTCGAACTCGCGCACGCCGCACCCGACGGCTACACGATCGGGCTGATCTCGGTGGCCAGCCACACGCTGAACCCGATGCTCTATTCGAGGCTGCCCTACAATCCGGACAAGGAGATCGTCGGCGTCTCGCGGCTGGCCACGCTCGCCAACCTGCTGGGCGTCACCAATGCGCTGCCGGCGAACAACGTGGCCGAGCTGATCGCGCTCTGCAAGGCGTCGCCGGGCAAGTATTCCTTCGCCTCGTCGGGGCCGGGCACGTCGCTGCACCTGAGCGGCGAGCTGTTCAAGTCGATGGCCGGCGTCGACATCCTGCACATCCCCTACAAGGGCGCGGGGCCGGCCTACAACGACGTGATCGCGGGCACCGTCACCATGATGTTCGCCAACATGCCGTCGATGCTGCCGCAGGTGAAGGGCGGCAAGCTGAAGGGCCTGGGCGTCACCTCGGCCACGCGCTCGAAGGCGGCGCCGGAGATTCCCGCCATCGCCGAGACCGTGCCGGGCTACGTCGCCACCTCGTGGTACGGCCTGGGCGCGCCGGCCGGCACGCCCGAGCCCATTCTCGCCAAGCTCGAGGGTGCCATCGCCGAGGCGCTGAAGGCGCCCGACATCCAGAAGCGCTGGGCGAGCGACCTCGGCCTCGACATGCCGCCGCCCGGCCGCCAGGGGTTCGACCAGTTCGTGGCCGAGGACCGCAAGCTCTGGGCGCCCGCCGTCAAAGCCTCGGGCGTGAAACTCGACTGATTTGTGGACAGATCCGCCGGTTTCAGGTGTCCACAAATCGGCCCGCTTGATCCAAATCATGGGGGCCGCCTCGGAACGGTCCAAATTGCCTCCCACGTGGGAGGACATGGTCGTGCACACCCTCTTGAATCTCGGACGATCCGGCCTGACTGCGCTGGCCCTGTCGGCCGTCCTTGCCGGTACCAGCGTGACGGCGGCGACAGCGGGCGGCTGGCGCCTCGAGGAGGGCGTAAGCGCGCCGAGCTACGCCGTCGCCGAGCCTGCCGCCAGCAACCTCAATATCGACGTCGTGGCGCTGGTCTGCGAGGAGGCCGGGACCGAGCGCGGCCTGCAGCTCCAGCTCTACCTGTCCGGGCCGGGGCCGCTGCTGCCCAACGGCGCGTCGCCGCAGCGCCTGAAGGAGACGGCGCGGGCGGAGATTAGCATCGACGGGCAGGCCTTCCCTGCCGACATTCTATTCGCCGATGATCGTGTGGTTCTGACCGACTCGCGGCGCCAGCGGGCGCCGGTCCTGTCGGAGCGCCTCGTGGACGCGATGCAGGCGGGCAAGACGATGCTGTTGCGCTTCGATCTCGTGGGTGAGCGCCCTGGCACGCCCGCCGAATTCGACGGCGAGGCCACCATCGACCTCCGCGCCGGCGCCGGCAGCCAGGCCGTCGCCGCCGTGCGGCGCTGCGCCGAGCCGGCCGGCAATCACGTGGCGAGCGCTTCTGTCGCGTCGCATTAAGTAGAAACGGGGAGACAGCGATGTCGGATGATCTGGCCGAAGGCAATCTCTTCGTCGAGCTGCAGGTCTCGTCCTGGCCACCAGCGGTGACGCAGACCCTGCTGCGCAAGAGCGACGTGCGCCACGGCCTCACCATCCGCGCCAAGCCGTCCGGCCGCCTGCGCGTCGAGCTCCAGCGCGAGGGCTATGAGCCCGTGATCGTGCGCACCGCGCATCTCAGGCTGCGTCCGCCCGGCCTGCTGCGTCTCAATGTGGCGTGGCGCGGCAGCGAGGCGGTGGTCGCGGCCGGCGGCGCGGTCATCGGCACTTCCAGCGATTTCGCCCCTGAGGGCGTGGTGGCTCCCGCCATCGTCCAGGAGACCGAGGCGCCGCTCGACCATGTCGGCAACGAGCATGCGCGCGAGCTGCGCCGGCGCAACGCCGCGCTGATGCTGCAGCGCATCGCCATCGACGAGGCCGAGGTCGGGCGCTGGTTCAGCGCCTTGGCACTGCAGGCCCAGGTGCTCGCCGACCTCGTCGAACTGGTGCGCGAAGGCCGCCGCCATCACCTGCCCGGCCTGGTGGGCGAGGTCGCGCGGCTGGCGGGCGGCGAGCGGCCGCTGTTGCAATGGTGCGCCGGCCTGGTCGAGGCGCCGCTGCCGGTCTACGCAACGACGGCGCCGCCGGCCCATACCGGCACGGCCGACGTCCTCATCGCCTCGGCCTTCGACGTCGCGCCGGCGCGCGGGCCGCAGCACGAACTCGCGGTCGACCTCGATGTCTGGCGGCGCCACGAACATGCATGGCTGGGCGGTCGCGCGTTGCCGGTCGAGGCCGTGCTGCTCGCGATCGACGCCGCGCTGGCGACGCCCCCGGTGGGCCAGCCGCTCTCCGAAGAAGACCTGACGATCCGCGCTGCGCTTGGCCGTCCCAGTGCTGCCGTCGACGCGTTGTGCGCCTTTGCGACGGTGGCCTGCGATCTTGCGCGTGCCGTTGCCGCCGCCTTGCCTGCTCAGAAGAACTGACGCAGCGCTGCGATCACCACCAGCGCGCCGATCGCCATGACCGCGCTGCCCAGCGAGATCACATAGAGCGCCCGTCCGGGCGTGAGCTTTGCCATGGAAGCCGCGATCCAGAAGAACGGATCGTTCACGTGGCATACCGCCATCGAGCCCGCACCCACCGCCGCCGCGGCGAGCGCCCGGCCTGAAGCGCTGTCGAGGCCGAGCGCGGGCAGCATCGGCTCGACCATGCCCGAGGCGGTCAGGACGGCGGTCAGCGAATTGCCCTGCATGGTCTTGACGATCGCCGCCGCCAGGAAGGGCGTCAGCACGCCATAGCGCGGGTGCAGCGCATATTCGGCCAAAAGCTCGGCCATGCCGGTCTCGTCGAAGACGCGGGCGAGCCCGCCCGACGCGCCGACCGCCAGCAGCAGCGGCGCCCAGCTACGACCAACCAGCGCCGACGGTTCCCAGCGCCGGGCCAGCACGACCGCGAGCGTGATCGCAATCGCGGTCAGGATCAGCGGCTTGGAGACGCCGGTATA
>JAUXST010000085.1 GCA_030679805.1 Reyranella sp.
GGGGACTTGGGCCGGGAGTCAGGAGGGGAGTTTGGCCGGGCGGCTTTCGATTCGGCGGAAATAGAAGTGCCCGCCGATGCCCAGGGCCAGGATCAGGAGGCCGAGCAGAAATTCGGTGAGGGTGGGACCCAGCAGGTTGAACAGCGGAGTCGCCGCCAGGTTGAAGCCCAGCATCGAGGCCGCCATGATGGCCAGGCGCAGCCGGAACACGCGGGCGATCTCGGCCCCGCGATAGGAGGTTTGCAGGCGGGTGATCATCGGAATGAAGAAGAACGGCCCGCCGAAGCCCGCGATCAGGCTGGCCAGCATCATGGCCGGCAGCATCCAGGGGTTGGGCAGGGCCCAGACGGCGACGGCGAGCAGGGCGAAGCCGGTGCCCATGGCGACATAGCCCAGGAACATCGTGGCCAGCGGCCGGCGGAAGCGGACGCTGCCCGCGATCAGGTTGCCGGCGACATCGCCCGCGCCGCCGACGCCGATGATCAGGCCCAGCGCCGCCAGCCCCTCGAAGTCGAACAGCCGCGGATCGTGCTGCTTCACCATGAGCGCGATACAGAGTTGCAGCGCCACGCTCCACGGCCCGTTGGCGAGCGCATTCACCAGCAGCAGCGTGCCGATCGTGGGCTCGCGCCGCATCAGGCGGGCGCCGTCCAATAGCGCGTCCCAGACGCCGTGCAGGCCGGCGCGACCGCGCTGCGGCTGGTGGGTGCGGTCGACCAGCCGGTCGCGCACCGCCCAGATCGCCAGGCCCGAGAGCACGAAGCCCAGCGCCGTGACCGAGAGAAAATGAATGACCGGCAGGATCGAGTTCAGCACGGCGGCCAGCATCGGCCCGATCAGGCGCGCCAGCCGCCAGGTGGCGTCGAACAGGCCGTTGATCGCCTGCATGGCGTCGCGGTTGGGCACCAGCACCGGCACCGCCGACTGCAGCGCCGGGGTAAAAACCATGCGCATGGCGGCGATGCCCATCACCGACAGCACCAGCAGCGGGATGGAGACGCCCCAGACGTAGGCACCGGCCACCGGCAGCAGGGCCAGCACCGCGCTCACGCCCTTCGCCCCGATCATGGCGCGATCGGCCTGCCAGCGGTCGAATACCGAGGCGCCCAAAAGGCCGACCACGAGCATGGCGCCGTATTGCGCGGCGTTGACGTAGCCCGCGGCATTGCCGATCTGCTCGGCCGCGATCCACACCACGGCGACGCGGAACAGATCCTCGCCGATGGTGGAAGCGGCGAGGCCCGACCACACGGTCGCGACGGCGGGATCTTTCAGCGGACGGAAAATGGGCAGCATCAGATGCTTAGCTCAGCGGACCCAGACTCCGCCGTCCTTGTTCTTGTAGTCGAGGGACAGATACGCCGCGTCGACCAGCGGCTGGCCGCGGCCGTTCATCAGCAGGCCGGGGCCCATGCGGTTCATGGTGTAGCCGAAGGAGAGGCCGGCCGCCGGGTCGGCGAAACCGAGCGAGCCGCCGGCACCGACATGGCCGAAGGCGGCGCTGCCCAGGATGACGCTGTCGCAATCCTCGCCGAACAGTTTGGCGCCCAGGCTGCGCCGACGGTTGTCCATCGACTTCATGAAGCCCAGTGCAAAGCGCGTCGGGATGCGCAGCGTGGCATCGTCATGCGTGGCCATCGAGACTTCGCCCATGCGGGCGAGTGTCCTGCCATCGACAAGCTTGCCGCCGCCATTGGCGAGCGGCGCATACATGCCCGCTAGCCCGCGGGCGTTGGTGATGCCGTTGGCCGCGCCGATCTCCGCGGCATGGCCGGCGCGGGTGTTGGCGCCGCCGCCCATGAACGCGCCAATGTTGAAGAAGAACAGAGCGGCCGTGGATTGCCGGTTGGTGGCGAGGTCGAGCAGAAACGGCGTCTTCATGTCTTCGGCCTTGTAGACATGCGGCAGGACCGGTGCGACGCGCGGTTCGATCTCTTCCGGCAGGCCGATCCAGAAATCGAGGCCCAGCGGCTGGGCGACCTCCTCCTGGAAGAACGTGCCGAGCGATTTTCCGCTGGCGCGCCGCACCATCTCGCCCACCGTCCAGCCGAAGGTGACGCCGTGATAGCCGTTGCGCGTGCCGGGCACCCAGAACGGCTCCTCGTCGGCCAGCCGCCCGGTCATGTAGGTCCAGTCGTAGGGCCCGTCGTCCTTCACCTTGGCGCGCAGCGCCGGCACGCCGGCGGAATGGTCGAGCATCATGCGCGTGGTGACGTGCTGCTTGCCGTGCTGGCCGAACTCCGGCCACAGCTCGACCACCGGCGCGTCGAGGTCGAGCTTGCCGCGACTCGCAAGGACATGAGCGCAGAGCGCCGTGGCGCCCTTGGTGCAGGAGAACACGATGCTCACCGTGTCCTGCTTCCATGGCGTCCCAGTCTTGGGATCGGCGATGCCGCCCCACAGATCGACCACGGTTTCGCCGCCCATCGTCAGGCAGACCGAGGCGCCGATCTCGCCGTTGGCCTCGAAGTTCTTCTCGAAGGCTTCGGCGACACGCTCGAAGCCGGGTTTGCAGGTACCTTCTATCATTTCGGGACCGGCAGCTTGAAGACTTCGAGCAGGAAGCGCGCGGCATGGCTCAGCGCGCTTTCGTTGATGCCGTGGCCGACGCCCTCGGCGATGTGGACGGCGACCGCGACATTGTTCTGCCCCAGTGTTTCGGCCGCTCGCTCGGTCAACACGTGCGGCAGCATCTCGTCGCTGTCGCCGTGCGCCAGCAGAATTGGCGGCCGCGACTTGATCTCTGCCTGCAGCACCTCGGGACCGGCCAGCATGCCGGAGAAGCCGACGATGCCGGCGAGCGGCCTGGCGCGGCGCAGACCCACATGCAGCGCCATCATGGTGCCTTGGCTGAAGCCGACCAGCGCGGTCTTCGATTCGTCGAGCCCATACTGCGCCATGGTGTCGTCGAGGAAGGCATCGATCAGGGGGGCGGCACTGCGCACGCCGGCAAGCGTCAGCGCCGGCTCGAGGCGGGAGATACCGAACCACTGGTAGCCGAAGGGATTGCCCTCGCAAGGGTAGGGCGCGTTGGGCGCGTGGAACACCACGTCGGGCATCAGGGGCGCCAGTACCGGGGCGAGGCCGATCAGGTCGTTGCCGTCGGCGCCGTAGCCATGCAGCAGGATCACGAGATGGCCGGGCTCGCCCTCGCCTTGCGGGCCGTAGCTGGCACCTTCGAGCTTGATCGTCGCGGGCTTGGTCATTTGGCAGTCGTCCTCACCTTGATGTCTTCCTTGAGGGGTTTGGGCCCCCAGTCCGGCATGCTGCGGCGATAGTGCCAGAGCAGCAGTGCCGCAGCACTGCGCCATGGCCGCCAGGCCTCGGCGATTTTTAGAAGCCGCTTTGCGTCGGGCCGCTTGCGCAGACGCTTGAGATGTTGCGCCGCCACGACCAGCCCGAGATCGAGCCCCGGCATGATGTCGGGCCGGCTGTGCGCGAACATCAGGTAGATCTCGGCGGTCCACGGGCCGATGCCCTTGGCCTGGGTCAGCATGGCGATGGCCGCGGTGTCGTCGAGATCGTCGAGGGCGGCGAAATCGATGCGGCCCTCGACGACATCGGTGGCGAGGCTGCGGCCATAGCGCACCTTGGCAGCCGACAGGCCGACGGCGCGCAGCTGCTCGTCGCTTTGCGCCATGAAGTCCGCTGGCTCCATCGACGGCACCGCCGCCTCGAGCCGCAGCCAGATGCTGCGTGCGGCGTGGACCGAGACCTGCTGGCCCACGATCGAGCGCATCAGGCCGCCGAACCCTCTCGGCATCTCGCGCCGCACCGGATGGCCCACCTCCTTCAGCACGCGCGCGAAATCCGCGTCGGCGCGCGCGAGGTGATGCATCGCTTTCTTGAGGTTCGCGTCGTCGAGGATGATCCTGCTCACGTGCTCGGCATAGCACGCGGCGGCGCGGGACTGTAAGTTCCGATCGTGTGGAGACATGACGTGACCGGAAAACTTCCCAACCTGCACGCCAGAATGCTCGACCGTGTCGTTGCCGTGCTGCAGGACGACTTGCGATTCGACGCTCTTCTGGCTGGCGGCTCTCTCGTTACTGGCGGTTTCGACGAGCAGTCGGATCTCGACTTGATCCTGGTCGTCCGCACCGAGGTGCAGGCCGCCGTGATGGTGGAGCGCCGTAGTTTTGCCGCGGGTTTGGGCGAGTTATTGGCGGCGTTCACCGGCGAGCATGTCGGCGAACCGCGTTTGCTGATCTGTCTGTATGGTCCGCCGCTACTGCATGTCGATCTGAAGTTCGTTGCCGCGAACGACCTCGGTAGCTTCTCGGAACGTCCTCTCGTCCTGTGGGCGCGTGACGACACCGGTCTTCGACGGCGCCTCGATGCGGTGGAGATCGCGCCTGCGGGCCGCACTGCCCAGTGGTTCGAAGATCGCACGTGGCTCTGGCTGCATTACAGCACCACCAAAATGCGGCGCGGCGAATATTTCGAGGCGCTGAGCGGGCTCGATTTCTTCCGCGACATCGTGCTGGGGCCGATGTTGAGGCGGAACGCCGGTGAGCGGCCGCGCGGCCTGCGTCGCATTGAGGGCAGCCTTGGCGCGCGCGACCGTCTGCTACCGACGCTGGCGGCTTACGACCGCGCCGCGATCGCCGAAGCGCTGCGTCGAACCACTGCCCTATACATGGAACTGCGCGCGGCCGATCCGCCACCAGCGCCGACTGCGCACATGCCGCAGGCGCTGCTCGACTACATCGACGAGCGGCAATGACGGTCGTCACGCGTTTCGCTCCCAGCCCGACCGGCCTGTTGCATCTCGGTAGTGCCTACTCGGCGCTGGTCGCCTGGACCCGGGCGTGCGAGGCGGGCGGCCGGTTCCTGGTGCGCATCGAGGACACCGACATCCGCCGCTGCCGGCGCGAATACGAGACCGAGATCCTGCGGGACTTGAAATGGCTCGGCCTCGACTGGGACGGCGAAGTGCGGCGCCAGTCGGATCACTTCACCGACTACGGCCGCGAACTGGACCGGCTGGGCGACCGCGGCCTGGTTTATCCCTGCTTCTGCAGCCGCGCCGAGATCGAGCGCGAGATCGCTGCGTCCGCCAGCGCTCCGCAAGCCGCGCTCCACGGGCCCGACGGGCCTCTTTATCCCGGCACCTGCCGGCATCTGGCGCCCGCCGAACGCAAGCGGCGCATCGCGGCTGGCCGCGAGTTCTGCATGCGGCTCGATGCGGCGCGTGCCGCCGTCGCCGCGGGACCCTACGACTTCGTCGACGAGGGCCGCGGGCGGATCGAAGGCCAGCCGCTGCTGATGGGCGACTTCGTCCTGGCCCGCAAGGATACGCCGACCAGCTACCACCTCGCCGTCACGGTCGACGATCACCTGCAGGGCGTGACCCTGGTGACGCGCGGCGCGGACATCCTGCCCTCCGCCCATGTCCACGTCCTGCTGCAGCGCCTGCTGGGCTACGCAACGCCGCTTTATGCCCATCACCCGCTGATCACGGACGCGACCGGCCGCCGTCTGGCCAAACGCGACCGGGATTTGACCGTGCAATCGCTGCGCGAAAGAGGCGTCAGTCCGGCAGAAGTGCGCCGGCGCGCACTGGCGGCGGCGGGCAGGCAGGCCTAGCATTCGATTATGGACCGAACCGAAGAACTGGCCGTCGGGAGGCGGCTGCTCGGCCATATCGATGGCCGAACCACCGATCTCGCGGACTCCCTGTTCCGCAACCGCGTGATCGCCTACTCCTGCCGCGAGCGCGCCCGTCTCGAGCGCGACCGGCTGTTCCGCGACCAGCCGATGTTCATGGGGCTTTCGGCGCGCCTCGCCAAACCAGGCGACTACCTCACCGAGGACGTGGCCGGCATGCCGGTGCTGATGACGCGCGGCGTCGACGGCAGCGTCAGGGCCTTCGCCAACATCTGCCGCCATCGCGGCGCGCCGGTGGCCGAAGGCTGCGGCAACGCGCGGGCCTTCACCTGCCCCTATCACGCCTGGACCTACGATCTCGCCGGCAAGCTGCTGGGCACGACCGACAAGGTGGGCTTCGCCGGCCTCGATCTCGACGCCCACGGTCTGGTGCGGCTGCCGGCGGCGGAGAAGCATGGCATGCTGTTCGTGCGGCCCAAGCCCGTGCAACAGGACGAGAGTCCCGAGATCGACGTCGACGGCAATCTTGGCGCGATCGCGCCGGACCTCGCGGCGCTCAAGCTCGAGACCTATCCGATGTTCTCGGTCGATGTCGTGAAGCCGCGCATCAACTGGAAGTTCGCCATCGATACCTTCCTCGAGGTCTATCACGTCCCGTACCTGCACCGGAAAACCATCGGGCCGTACTTCATCGGCAATGTCGGCACCTTCGACGGCGCCGGCCTGCACGGCCGCATGTGCGTGGCACGGACCTCGATCGATGCGGTGCGCGGCCTGCCCGAAGCCGAGCGCAACTACCGCCCGCACGTCATCTCGATCTACCAGCTCTTCCCCAACACCATCCTGATCTTTCAGGTCGACCACATCGAAATCTGGCGCGCCTTCCCTGGCCGCGACGACCCCAGCCATTGCGAGGTCGAGTTGACGATCTACCGGCCGGCTGACACCGACAAACCGGATGCCTATTGGGAGAAGAACCGCGACATCGCCATCCGCACCGTGATGGAAGAGGATTTCCCGCTGGGCGAACGCATGCAGATCGGCTTCGAATCGGGCGCGTCAGAGGAAGTGATCTACGGCCGCAACGAGCCCTCCCTGGTCCACTTCCACAGCTCGATCCGCAACGCCCTCGGAGTCCCGGCTTGACGCCAGCCGGGCGGCTGCCCGATTTCCCGACGGGCGGCTGCGCGGTGGTGATCGGCGGATCGGGCGGCATCGGCCGTGCCATTGCCGTCCAGCTTGCCGAACGCGGCTGCGACGTGGCGCTGAGTTACTTCAAGGGCAGCGCGCGGGCCGACGAGACGGCGTCGCTGATCCGCAGTGCCGGCCAGGAGGTGCATGTCGGCCGGGTCGATCTGCGCGAGGAAGCCGAGGTGCGCCGCTTCGTCGACCAGGCGGCGGAACATTTCGGCGGCGTGCACACGGCGATCTATGCTGCCGGGCCCTACATCCCGATGCGCTTCATCAGCCAGCAGCCGGCCGCGGCCTTCCGCGAGGTCATGGAGCACGACACCTTCGGCTGCTTCAACTTGATCCAGGCGGTGTTACCGCATCTGCGCACGGCCAAGGGCAGTTTTGTCGCCCTCGTGACGCCGGCCATCCGCCGCTACGCCACCCGCGACATCCTGAGCGCCGCGCCCAAGGCTGCGATCGAGGCGCTGGTGAAGGGCCTGGCAGCGGAGGAGGGCCGATTCGGCGTGCGCGCCAATGCGGTCGGCGTCGGTGTCATCACCGACGGGCTCTATCATGCGCTGGTGGAGAGCGGCGACTTCGATCAGCGCTTCCTCGACGCCTCGCGCCAGGTCATGGCATTGAAGCGTCTCGGCACGGCCGACGAGGTCGCCGAGGGCGTGGCCTTCCTCGCCTCCTCACGCGCCCGCTGGATCACGGGCCAGACCCTGATGGTCGACGGTGGGTATGCCCTTTGAAAAGACTACAGCCGCTCATCTTCCTCTCCCCATGATAGCGTGGTTGGAGAGGAGCACGACGTGAATTCGAATCCGACAATCGGAACGGAACGATGAACCGGACCAAGCCACAGCTTCGAGCTGATCGGGTCAACTCGCTCCTGCACTTCGCGTCGTTGAAGGCAATCCGATGGGCCGTGATCTTGTTATTGTTGGCCTTGCCCGGGCCGAGTGTCGCAAGCGCCGAGGTCATCGCGCTTCGCTGTCCTCCTGGCGCGAGTGCCGAGTTCTATTTTGAAATCGATATCGACGCGAAGACGGTATATGCCGACGCGGCCAAACCTCCGCGAACCGTCTCCGCGATTGTGTCAGACCAGTCCGTTACGTTCGATAGTCCCTATCACTCTCACGCTCTGATCGTCCGCATAGACCGTCTGTCCAATGAGATGGCCACCGCCAAGTCCCGGGAAGGTCCATGGAGCCCGATCATAGTCTGCGAGCGGCTGACCAAGTTACTCTAAGCGGTCCAAGGAGAAGCGTCATGCAACGTACCAAACCGCCGTTTCGTGCCGATCAAGTCGGCAGCCTGCTGCGCAGCGCGCCAGTCAAGGAAGCCCGCACCAAGCGCCTAGCCGGCGAGATCACGCTGGCTGAACTCAAGGCCGTCGAGGACGCCGAGATCAGAAAGCTCGTCGCCAAACAGGAATCGATCGGCCTGCAGGGCGTGACCGATGGCGAGTTCCGTCGCTCGTGGTGGCACTACGATTTCTTGGCCGCTCTGGACGGCGTCGAGCTGGTGAGCGTGGCCCAGGGGCTGCAGTTCAAGGGCACGCAAACCAAAGCCGAGGGCTTGCATGTCCACGGCAAGATCGATTTCACCCATCATCCGATGATCGAGCACTTCAAGTTCCTGAAGTCGGTGGCGAAAGCCACGCCCAAGATGACGATCCCGTCGCCTACGGCACTGCACTACCGCGGCGGCCGGCAGGCGATCGAGAAGTCAGCCTATCCCGAGATGGAGTCGTTCTTCGCCGATCTCGGGCGGGCCTACGCCAAGGCGGTGCGGGCATTCGGTGAGGCGGGCTGCACCTATCTGCAGCTCGACGAGGTGTTCGTGGCCTATCTCTGCGACCCGGCACAGCGCGATTACCTGCGCGGCCGTGGCGACGATCCCGACAAGCTCCTGCACATCTATGCCGACCTGGTGAACGCGGCGGTTTCGGGCCGCACGCCCGGGATGACCATTTCGATGCATCTCTGCCGCGGTAACTTCCGCTCGACCTGGATGGCGCAGGGCGGCTACGAGCCGGTGGCCGAGATCCTGTTCAACAAGATGGGCGTCGATGCTTATTTCATGGAGTACGACAGCGAGCGCGCCGGCGGCTTCGAGCCGCTGCGCCTTCTGCCGAAGAACAAGCATGCCGTCCTCGGCATCATGACCTCCAAGACCGGCTCGCTCGAGAGCAAGGACCAGCTGAGACGCCGCCTCGACGAGGCGTCCAAGTTCACATCGCTCGACCAGCTTTGCCTCAGCCCCCAGTGCGGCTTCGCCAGCACCGAGGAGGGCAACCTGCTGGCCGAGGAAGAGCAGTGGGCCAAGCTCGCGCGCTGCGTCGAAGTGGCCAAAGAGGTGTGGGGTTGAGCGTGGCCCAGCCCATCCTCTACGGTAACCGCGAGTCCGGCCATTCCTACAAGGTGCGCCAGACGCTCGTCCTGCTCGGCGTGGCGCACGAATACCGCTACGTCGACCTCTTGCCGCCGCGCGCCGAACGCCGTGCTGATTTCGTGGCCGTCAGCCCCTATGGCGAAGTCCCGGTCTTCATCGATGACGACGGCGTCCTGGCGCAGTCGAACGCCATATTGCTCCACCTTGTCCGAAAGGACGGCCGGCTCGGGGGTGGTGCCGATCTCGAGCGAACCACGCAATGGCTTTTCTGGGAGGCCAACCGCATCGGCTTTTCGCTGGCCAATCTCCGCTTCGCGCTGCGCTTTGCCAACGAGGATCCCGGTGTCGTCGCCATGCTGCGGCGCCGGACCGAGGCCGACCTCGACCGGCTGGCGCAGGAATTCGAGCGCCGGCCCTATCTCCTGGGTGAGGCGCCCAGCGTCGCGGACGTCTCCTGCGCGGGCTATCTCTTCTTCGCCGACCAGGCGGAGATCGACCTTGGCCGCTGGCCGTCGGTCGGCGGCTGGCTCGGTCGCCTGGCCGCCACGCCGGGATGGGTCCATCCCTACGAATTGATGGACCCTAAGCAGGCGACACCATGCTGATCGTGTTCGGCGGGTTGCCGGGCAGTGGCAAGAGCACGATCGCGCGCGCCCTGGCGAGGCGGCTCGGCGCCGTGCATGTGCGCGTCGACACGATCGAGCAGGCGTTGCGCTCGATCGACGCGCTGAGAGCAGACATCGGCCCGGCCGGCTATTTCGCGGCCTATGGAGTCGCCGAGGACAATCTCCGCGTCGGCCGGATCGTCATCGCCGATTCGGTCAATCCGCTGAAGATCACGCGCAACGCCTGGCGCGCCGTTGGCGAAGGCGCGGCCGTCGAGGTGACCGAGGTCGAAGTGGTCTGCTCTGACAAGGCCGAGCATCGGCATCGCGTCGAGACGCGGACGTCGGACATCGACGGGTTGAAGCTGCCGACTTGGCAGGCCGTCGTGGATCGCGACTACGAGAAGTGGGATCGCGAACATATTGTCATCGACACCGCCCTGAAGAGCGTTGACGAAGCGGTGGGCGACCTGATGAGCCGGCTTGCTGGTTGATCCCGAGCTGTAACACTGGGCAATGAATTGTCATTTCACTTCGCCGAGGTGAACCGGCAAGCATTGCACGATGGCAACGGCAGTCGTTCTTCTCGCCGTCTTCGTCATGATGATGGGAAACGCGGCGGTCCTTGCGACGGTGGGGCTGTTCGGCCGCGCGATCGGGCTCGGCGAGATCGAGGTCGGCGCGATCATCGCGTCTTCGGCGCTGCTCTTCTTTCTCACGTCTTCATGGTGGGGCCGGCTGGCCGATCGAAAGGGCCGGCGGCCGGTGATTCTCGCGGGGCTTGCCGGCGCCGCGCTGTCCCTTCTGCTGTTTGCCGGGCTCTTTGCCCTCGAAAAGGGTGAGGTCGACGTCTTCGTTGCCTTTGCCGCGCTTCTCGGCGCGCGGATCCTCTACGGTATTCTTTGTGGCGGCGTTCAACCGGCCGGCATCGCCTACATGGCCGACATCACCGCTGCCAGGGACCGCTCGACGGGTGCTGCGATGGTGGGGGCCGCGGTTGGTCTCGGCAGCATGGCCGGCCCCGCGCTCGTGGCTGTGCTGATCGGCAGGGGCTTCGCCATCCCCGTTCTGGTCGCGTGTGTCCTGACCTCGCTCGCGATCCTCGCTGTGGCTGCGGTCCTGCGGGATCGGCCGCGCGCGCCTCGGGTGGCTGCCGTCGGGACCAGCGCCCTTGGGAAGGTCACTCCCTACCTCGGTCTCGCCTTCGTGATTCACCTCGCGTTTGCCGCCTTGCAGGCAACGAATGCTTTCTACGTCCAGGACCTTCTTGGCCTCGACACGATGGCCGCCGTGCAGCGGGCGAGCCTGATCAGCATGACGTTCGCGGCATCCTCGTTTGCCGTTCAGGCCTTCGCCATTCGTGCGTTCGGGGGACCGCCGGCCACGCTGCTTTGGATCGGCCTGGTCGTTTGTCTTCTCGCAAGTGCCGCCTGCCTGATGGCCCCGGGCGTCGGCTGGCTGCTCGTCGCGTTCGGTTTCCTGGGGGCAGGCTTTGCCTGGGCGCAGTCCGGTCTGATGGCGGGCGTGTCGCTGGCGAGCCATGGCAACAACCAGGGACAGGTTGCCGGCCATTTGCAGGCGGCAATGGCTGCGGCCTGGATCGTGGGACCTCTGATCGGCGCATCAATCTATGAGGTCTCGGTCAAGGGACCGCTCGCTCTGGCGGCCGGCGCGATGGCGCTCGCGATGCTGGGCCTTGCCGTGCGCAGACGAACCTGACTCTATCGCCCTTCGAGTGCCTTGATCACACCCACCTGCACGGTGTTGGATTCGAGGAACTCGCGGGCCAATTTACGTTTGGCGGGATCGCGGGCGTCGCCGTCGATGATGGCGGTGACGAGATCGCAGTTGTAGGGCACCGCCACGGCCTCGGCGTAGCGAAGCGCGCCGTTGTGCCGCCTGTGCACGTAGACGCGCGTGCGGCCGTAGACGTCGGTGACGCGGACGCGTTCGCCGGGGCCGACCGGCACGAACCGCGGGTCGAGGAGGCGGACGTCGATCGCGCGCTCCAGCGCTTCGTCGGTCGCGATGCCTTCCGGGCAGTCGCCCTTGAGGCCGAGCTTCAGCCAGACATAGATGTCGTGTTCGTCGCCGCTGTAGGCCTTTCCCGGCGGTGCCTCGTCCGCGGAGAACGGCCAGGTGAACGGCCGCCAGCCGGCGGCGTCGGTGTATCCCAGCTTCATCTGTCGATCGGCGAACCAGGCGACCCCGCCCAGCGCGGCGGCCTGCATCGCTGCCCACGCCAGATAGGTGAGCGTTTGCCGGCTGAGTTTCATGCCGGTTTGGCACCGGAAATGGGCTGGGCTTGTGGCATTGCACTCCCTCAATAGCTCCCGGAGCCTGACGCAGGATTGAAAATCGTCAATCCTGGAGAAAAGCCTGCGGAAAGCGGCCTTTGTTACCTCTTGGGCATGAGCCCGACGCAACCCTGCGGGCCTTGCGGGGCCGACCGGCAGCTCGAAGAGGAGAGCAACCATGAGGATTTCAAGAGGTATCGTCGCGGCATTGCTGGGAACCACCATGCTCGCCGGCGCCGTCTCCGCCCAGCAGACGCCGGCGGCTCCCGCGCCGACGACGCAGCAGAAAGCCGAGGCCGCGCGCGACTTCATGAAGCTGTCGGCCGACGGCGCCGTCGCCTTCCGGGCCCTGCATATGGCGCGCATCGCTATCTTCGAGGCCGATCCGGCGGTGGCGAAGAAACTGGTCGCCGATACGCGTGCGGCGCTGGCCAAGGCCAAGGTCGACTCGACCGCCTTCATGAAGGCGGAAGCCGCTCTCAAGGTGCCGAAGGGCATGAACGTCCCCCCGGCCGCCGCGTCCGGTCCGGTCGTTGCTTGGCTGCCGATCGACGGTCAGCTCACCCTGGGCGAGGACTTCGTGGCAACGCCTGCCAAGGCCGCGGCGGTCGCCGAGGCCAACAAGCATCTCGAGAAGGGCCAGCGCAAGGAAGCCATCGAGAAGCTGAAGCTCGCCGACGTAAACGTGATGTTCACGATGGCCCTGGCGCCGCTCGACCGCACGATGGCCGACGTCGACATGGCGGCGAAGCTCATGGACGAGGGCAAGTACTACGAAGCCAACGCCGCCATGAAGAAGGCCGAGGACGGCGTCCGCTACGACTCGGTCGCGGCCATCGCCGTGCCGCAGAAGGCGGAAGAGAAGAAGACGCAGTAGCCACTGTAGTCAGGAAAGCGGGATCGCCGGCCGGCTCGGGCCGGCGATCTTTTTTGGCGCGCGCTCAGATCTGGTGCGCCATCGGCGGCGCCGGAATCGGGCGGACGCGCTCGTAGGCGGCGGCGGCGCGCAGCACCAGCGCGTCGCGGGCGTGGCCGCCCACGATCTGCAGGCCGATCGGCAGGCCCTCGCGGTCGAGGCCGCAGGGAATGGTGGCGGCGGGCTGGCGCGTCAGGTTGAAGATGAGCGTGAAGGGCGTCCAGCCGATGTCGACGCCATCGCCGCCCCACGCCGCGTTCTCGTTCACCGCGAAGGCCGTCATCGGCATGGTGGGCGTCAGCAGCAGGTCATACTTCGCCATGAACTGGTTCATGATCACGCCGACCTGCTGGCGCTGATGGATGGCGGTCACAACCGCCTCCTGGCCGAGACTGGCGCCGACTTCAGCGGCCTTGAGCAGGCCCGGATCCATCAACGCTCGCTTCTCGGGGCTGAAACTCTTCACCAGGATGGCCACGTTCGACTGCCAGTGCGCGTTCAGGATGCGGCGCGGGTCGAGGCCCTGAAGATCGGGCGAGTCCTCGATCACTTTAGCGCCCAGGGTCTTGAACACCTTGGCAGCGTGTTCGACGGCCACGGCCACGTCGCGGTCGATCTTGTCGCGTTCGACGAAGCCCAGCCCGGGCGAATAGGCAATGCGCAGGTTCTTCACGCCCTTGTCGAAGCCTTTCAGATAGTCCTCGGCATCGTCGGGACGACCATAGAGGTCACGGCTGTCGGGCCGCGCCATGACGTTCATCATCATCGCGGCATCGCGCACCGTGCGGGTCATCGGGCCGATGTGCGAGAGCGTGCCCTGCGCCGAAGGCGGCCACAGCGGCACGCGCGCCTGGGTGGGCTTGAGGCCAAACAGTCCGGTAAAGGAGCAGGGGATGCGCACCGAGCCGGCGCCATCGGTGCCGACCGCGAGGTTGCCCATGCCGACCGCTTCGGCGGCGACGCCGCCGCCCGACGAGCCGCCCGGCGTGCGGCCGATCTTCCATGGATTGTGGGTGGCGCCGTAGAGGCCTGAATCGGTCACGCCCTTCCAGCCGTATTCCGGCGAGGTCGTCTTGCCGAGCAGCACCGTGCCCGCCTCGCGCAGGCGCTGCGCGACCGGCGAATCGACGGTCCAGGGGCCGTCGGGATCGGTGGCGAGGCTGCCCATGCGCGTGGGCATGCCCTTGGTCAGCACCATGTCCTTGATGGTGATGGGCACGCCGTCGATGTCGGAGAGCCGCTTGCCGCCTTTCTTCCAGCGCTTCTCAGAGGCGCGTGCGGCGCGCAGCGCCATGTCCGGATCGAGATGCTGGAAGGCGTTGAGCTGGCCGTTGAAGGCGTCGACGCGGGCGAGCGCCGCTTTGGCCGCCTCGACCGGCGAGGCTTTGCGCGCCTTGTAGAGTTTCACCAGCTCGTGGGCCGGCATCATCGCAAGATCGGCGGTCATCGTTCGGTCTCCGGAAGGACGGGAAATTTCAGCGGATGGGCTTCGGCGTAGCAGGCCGCGGCGCGCAGGACGAGCGCGTCGCGATAGTGGCCCGAGACGATCTGCAGGCCAACCGGCAGGCCCTCGCTGCTGAGACCGCAGGGCACGGTCGCGGCGGGATGGCGCGTGAGATTGAACTGCGGCGTGTAGGGCGACCATTGCATGTTGGGTTTGCCGTCCGGCCCGTCGGGCAGGTTCCTGCCCGCCACGAAGGGCTGGACCGCCACCGTCGGCGTCAGCAGCAGGTCGTACTTGGCGAAGAACAGGTTCCAGGCGATGGCGAGTTCGCGCCGCGTCACCTGCGCGTTCACCACGTCCTGTAGCGAATAGCGCAGCCCCGCCTTGGCGCCGGCCAGGAGATTGGGATCGAATTCGTCGTGGCGGCTTTCCGGATAGAGTTGCAGCAGCCGCTGCAACGCCGCCAGCCAATGGATGACGAACGCGCGGCCGGCCTCGGGATAGGAGAAGGGCGCCTCGACTTCCTCGACCTTGCAGCCCAGCGTCTCGAATTGCTTCGCCGCCTTGGTCACCATCGCGGCGACCTCGATATCGAGCGGGTGGTCGCCGAAGCGCAGCACGAAGCCCACCTTCAGCTTCTTCAGTCTGCCGCCGACCTTCTTCGCGTAGTCGATGCCGTCGACTGGCAGGCTGAAAGGGTCGCGTGCGTCGGGACGGGCGATCGCGTTCATCAGCAACGCGCAGTCGAGCGCGGTGCGGGCCATCGGGCCTGTATTGGCGAGATCGCCGGTCATCGACGGCGGCCAGGCGGCAATGCGGCCGAACGTGGCCTTTAGACCAACGAGGCCGTTGAAGCTCCCCGGGATCCGCACCGAGCCGCCGCCGTCGGTGCCGATGGCGATCGGGCCCAGGCCCGCGGCCACCGCGGCGCCGGCGCCGCCCGACGAGCCGCCCGGCGTGCGCTCCGTGTTCCACGGGTTGCGCGAGATGCCGTGCAGCGGCGAATCGGTCACGCCCTTGTGGCCGTATTCCGAACTGGTGCTTTGGGCGAAGACGATGGCGCCCGCCTCGCGCAGACGGGCAACGGCAGGCGCGTCCGACTCGGCCGGCGTCTTGTCCGTGAGCTTGCTGCCCATGCTGTGCGCCCAGCTTTTTACGCGCACCAGTTCCTTGATCGAGACCGGCACGCCGTCGAGCGGCGACAGCGGCGCACCCTTCTTCCAGCGCTTCTCCGAGGCGCGGGCGGCGGCGAGCGAGGCCTCTGTATCGATGCGGCAGAGCGCGTTGATCCGGAGTCCGACGGCCTCGGCCCGCGCCAGAACGGCCTTCATGGTCTCGACCGGCGAGGCCTTGCCCTTGGCATGGAGCCGGCCAAGCTGGGCCGCCGTCGCTTGCGTGAGATCGACGGTCATGGCGTGGCTCCGGTCGTTCGGGAGAGGCGCGCGCGGTACTGGCGGGCGAGCTGTTCGGCCTGGTATTCGGCGCCCAGTGCCTGCTCGGTGCGGCCGACCCGGCGATAGAGGCCGGCCAGCGCCCGCTTGGTCCAGGGCACGGTCGGCCGTTCCTTCTCGTCGGCCTGCAGCAAGGCCATCGCCGCGTCGTTCCATTCGGCGCGGATCAGGGCATCGAGATGGATTGCGCCGAACAAGGAGCGCTGCGCGATGCTGCCGCCGATCGATTGCAGGTGCGGGACCGCCTGACCGAGCAGGCGCGCGGCCTCGGCATAGTCACCCTTGGCGTGGGCGGCGAGCCCGTGCGCGGCCGGCACGGCGCAATCGGCCCAGGCCTCGCGCTCGAACGGCTTGGCCCGCTCGGCACGGTCTTCCAGGCTCGCCAGCATTTCGGTGATGGCGCTCTGCTCGCCGGCCCGGGCGAGGCCATAGAGATATTGCAGGTCGAGGAAGGGCGAGAAGTGCTCGTGCAGGCGCGGCTTGAGATAGCTCGCCACGTCGGCCCAGCGATTGCCGACATCGACGCCGCGCAGCTCCAGCCGCGCCAACAGCGAGACGGCGTTGATCTGGTCCTCGCAGAATTCCTTCCACACCCCCCACACGCGCCTGTCGTAGAGCGCCAGCGCCTCGTCGGTGCGGTCGAGGTCGATCAGGAACAGCGCCAGGTGCCACCAGTTGTGGGTGTACATGAAGGAGTTGCAGTCCTCCCAGGTGTCGGACATCTCCTCCAGGAAGGCGACGCCCTCCAGCATCCTGCCGCGCGCTTCCAGGCAATGGGCGACGGCGTGGTGCGCCCAGGGATCGCGGCGGTCGAGCGCGATCGCCTTGCGCGCGGTGGTCTCGGCCTCGTCGAGGCGGTTGCACTCTTCCAGGCCGAACGCATACATCGCCCAGACGAAGCGGTTGTCGGCATTTGCCTTGGCGAGCTGCTCGCCGACGTCGAGCAGCGTCTCGGCATCGCCACGGTTGAAGGCCAGCAGCTGGGCGAGCTTGCCGGCCAGCAGGTCGCGCGGCCACTCGGCGACGATCCTGCGGAAATGTTCCAGGCTGCGATCGCCATCGCCCGCGACCCAGGCCTCGATGGCGGCGAGCCAGGCCTGCTCGCGCCCGTTGGCCCCGGGCGACATCGCCTTGGCCCGCGCGGCATAACGCGTCGCGGCGGTGTGGCCTTCGGGCGAGTACATGGAAAGCACGAGGCTGGCCGCCACCAGCGGCAGCATCAGGCACTTCTCTTCCTTGTCGGCGGCGCTGATGAACCCGGCGAAGCGCTTGCCGAAGCCCAGCCATTCCTGCGTGACAAAATCCAGCGCCGCGACCGCGCCGTCGTCGGCATTGCTCAGTTCCAACTCTTGCCCGTCGCGCGCCACCAACTGCCCCCGTTCGCCGCTGGGCGAGCTTCGCACGCCGCGCGGCGGCTG
>JAUXST010000092.1 GCA_030679805.1 Reyranella sp.
GAAGGATCTGCCAGTGGCCTACACGGGAATTCTCCCCGACCTGTTCCGGGAAGGCAAGGGCGTCGTGGCACAGGGCAAGATGGGCGCTGACGGCCAGTTCGTCGCCAGCGAGGTGCTCGCCAAGCACGACGAAAACTACATGCCGCCCGAGGTCGCGAAGGCGATCAAGGATGCAGGACAGTGGAAGGACGGGAAGAAGTGAGTCCCCCTTCCGCCCTTCGGGCACCTTCCCCCTGCGGGGGAAGGTGGCGCGTAGCGACGGAAGGGGGTCTGGCGTGATCCCTGAATTAGGTCATTTTTCTCTCATCCTGGCGCTCGCCGTCGCGCTGGTGCAGGGCACGCTGCCGCTGCTGGGCGCGGCGCGCGGCGACGATCGGCTGATGGCGCTCGGCCGTACCGCGGCACTCACCCAGGCGCTGCTGGTGATCGCGGCCTTCGGGGCGCTCACGCAAGCCTACGTCACGTCGGATTTCTCCGTGGCCAACGTCGTGGCCAACTCGCATTCCGCCAAGCCGCTGATCTACAAGATCTCCGGCGTCTGGGGGAACCACGAGGGATCGATGCTGCTGTGGGCGTTGATCCTGGCGCTGTTCGGCGCCGCGGTCGCGATCTTTGGCGCCGGCCTGCCCGACACGCTCCGCAGCCGCGTGCTCGCCATCCAGGCGCTGATCGGTGTCGGCTTCCTGGCCTTCCTGCTGTTCACCTCGAATCCCTTCGAGCGCGTCTCGCCGGCGCCGCTCGACGGCAATGGCCTCAATCCGCTGCTGCAGGACCCCGGCCTCGCTTTCCATCCGCCGCTGCTATACCTCGGCTACGTCGGCTTCTCCGTCACCTACGCCTTCGCCATCGCCGCCCTTCTGGAAGGTCGCGTCGATGCCGCCTGGGCGCGCTGGGTGCGGCCGTGGACGCTCGCCGCCTGGTGCTTTCTCACTCTCGGCATCGCGCTCGGCTCGTGGTGGGCCTACTATATCCTCGGCTGGGGCGGCTTCTGGTTCTGGGATCCGGTCGAGAATGCCTCGCTGATGCCCTGGCTCGCGGGCACCGCGCTGCTGCACTCCGCCATTGTGGTCGAGAAGCGCGACGCGCTGAAGAGCTGGACGGTGCTCCTGGCCATCCTCGCCTTCTCGCTGTCGCTGCTCGGCACCTTCCTGGTGCGCTCCGGCGTGCTCACCTCGGTGCATGCCTTCGCTCAGGACCCGGCACGCGGCATGTTCATCCTGGCGTTTCTCCTGTTCGTCACCGGCGGCGGCCTGGCACTCTATGCTTGGCGCGCGCCGCGGCTGCAGGGTGGCGGCCTGTTCCAGCCCGTCAGTCGCGAAGGCGCGTTGATCCTGAACAACCTGCTGCTCTGTACGCTCGCAGCCACCGTGCTGCTGGGGACGCTCTATCCGCTGTTCCTCGATCTGCTCACGGGCAACAAGGTCTCGGTCGGCCCGCCCTTCTTCAACGCAACCTTCGTGCCGATCTGCGCGCCGCTGTTCGCCGCGCTCTGCGTCGGCCCCTATCTCGGCTGGAAGCGCGCCGAGCTTTGGCCCGCCCTGATGCATCTGCGCATCGCCTTTATCGCCGCGGTGATCGCCGCCATCGTGGCGGCCACCGCCATCGACGGCCGCGCGACGCTGGCCGCACTCGCCTTCGGTTTCGGCGTCTGGCTGATCGCGGGCAGCCTGCTCGAATTCGCCGGCCGTCTCCGCGTCGGCCGCGCGCCCCTGGCCGAGACGCTGCGCCGCCTGCGCGCCACGCCGCGCTCGGCTCTCGGCATGACCATCGCGCACGCAGCCCTCGGCGTCGTCGTGCTGGGCGCCGTCGCCACCGCGGCCTGGAACACCGAATTGATCAAGACCATGAGGCCGGGCGACACCGCGTCGTTCGCCGGCTTTGACGTGAAGCTCGACCGCGTCGAAAACCTTCAGGGTCCCAACTACATCGCCGAGCGCGCGACGCTCACCTTGAGCGTCGGTGGCCGGCCCTACACCGTGCTGATGCCCGAGCGCCGGCTGTTCACGGTGCAGCGCCGCCAGGTCGCCGAGACCGCCATCCACACCAACTTTTTGCGCGATATCTATGCGACATTGGGCGAGAGCGAAGCGCAGAACGGCTGGGTGATCCGCCTCTACTACAATCCGCTGGCGCCCTGGATTTGGCTCGGCGCCGCGCTCTGCGCGCTGGGCGGTTTCGTCTCGCTCTCCGACCGTCGTCTCAGGATCGGTGCGCCCCAGCGCGGCAAGGGGCGCACGCGCACCGTGGCGCAGCCTGCGGAGTGACATGAGCCGCCGCCTTCTCTTCCTCCTGCCGCTGGTGACGTTGGCGTTGATGGCGGGCTTCTTCGCCTGGTCGCTGCTGGCGGGGCGCGATCCCGCCTCGATCGGCTCGGTGCTGGTCGGCCGTCCGGCGCCGCGGCTCGATGTGAAGGCACTGCGCGACGGAGAGCCGCCGCTCACCGACGGGCTGCTCAAGACCGGCAAGCCCACGATCGTGAATTTCTTCGCCAGCTGGTGCACGCCCTGCCTCGCCGAGCATCCGCTGTTCGCGCGTCTCGCCGAACGCGACGGCGCGGTGATCATCGGAATCGCCTGGAAGAACAAGCCCGAGGAGGCGCGCGCCTGGCTGAAGCGGCTGGGCGATCCCTACAAGTTCGCCGGTGCCGATCTCGAAGGACGGGCCGGCCTCGACTGGGGCCTCTCCGGCGTGCCCGAGACCTATCTGATCGACGGCCAGGGCATCGTCCGCCGCCACTTCCGCGGTCCCATCACCGAGCGCGATGTGAACGAGACGATCCTGCCGTTCCTGAAGGGCGGCAAATGAAGCGCCTCTTCGTCCTGGTCGTGGCGCTGCTGTTCGCGATGCCGGCGTTCGCCGTCGAACCGTCGGAGATGCTGCCCAACCCGGCGCTCGAAGCCCGCGCGCGCGACATCGGGCGGGCGTTGCGCTGCGTCGTCTGCCAGAACCAGTCGATCGACGATTCGGCGGCCGAGGTGGCGCGCGACATGCGCCGCGCGGTGCGCGAGCGGCTGGCGGCCGGCGACAGAGACGAGCAGGTCTTCGCCTACATGGTCGCACGCTACGGCGACTATGTGCTGCTGAAGCCGCCGTTCAAGGCGGGCACCTGGGTCCTCTGGCTCGGCGGGCCCCTGGTGCTGGTCGTCGCCGGCAGTGCGCTCCTGTTCGCCGCGCGCCGCCGTCGCAAGATCCCGATTGTCCCGCCGCAACCGCTCAGCGACGAGGAGCGGCGCCGTCTCGACGCGCTGCTCAAGCCCTGATGTTGGAGTTCCTCCTCGCTCTCCTCACGACGGCGACGGTGGGGGCGTTGCTGGTGCCGCTGCTGCGGGCGAGCGCGCGGCGGACCGAGCGGCTGGACAGCGCGCTCGCGATCTATCGCGATCAGCTGGCCGAGATCGAGCGCGAGCGCGCCGCCGGCACCCTGCCGGAGGCCGAGGCCGCCGCCGCGCGCATCGAAGTCGAGCGGCGGATTCTCAGCGCCGCCAACACGACCGACGCCGCCGTGCATGCCGACTCGGCGGGCCTTCACCGCTTCCTGCCGCCGGCGCTGGCGCTGGTGATCCCGCTGCTGGCGCTCGGCGTCTATCTGCAGATCGGCCGTCCCGGATTGCCGGCGGCACCGTTCAGCGCGCCCAATAGTGCTCGGGGCCCCGCCCCGCACGCGAATCCGAATGAGCCCATGTCCATCGAGCGCCTGCTGGCCCAGGCCCGCGCGCGTCTGGCCGAGGCGCCGAACGATCCCGATGCGCTGTCGGCGCTGGGCGAGGCGATGGTGCTCGAAGCCGACGGCAGCGTGACGCCCGCCGCCCGCGAGGCGTTCGACAAAGCGCTGGCCGGCCGGCCCGACGATCCCCGCGCGCAGTTCTATCTCGGCCTGCACGAGACCCAGAGCGGCGATAGCCGCGCCGCCCTCGCGCGCTGGCAGGCGCTGGAGGCCAAGAGTCCGCCCGACGCGCCGTGGCTTCCCATGCTGCGCGCCGAGATCGCGCGGGTGGCGAAAGCGGCGGGCCTGCCCGTGCCACCCTCCGCAGCGCCCTCCGCGCCAACCGGCATGCCGCAACCGTCGCGCGACCAGGTCGAGGCGATGCAGAACCTCGATCCGGCGCAGCGCCAGCAGGCTATCCGCTCCATGGTCGAGGGCCTCGACGCCAGGATGAAGGAGAGCCCCGACGATCGCGCCGGCTGGCTCCGCCTGGCCAATGCCTGGAAGGTGCTGGGCGAGAATGCCAAGGCGGCCGACGCTTATGCGAAAGCCGATGCGCTCGGCGCCGTCGATACCAGGACGCTGACCGACTGGGCCGAGGCCCATGTCCGCCAGATCGCGCCCGGCGCCGCGCCGCCGCCCGACGCGGTGGCGGTGCTGCAGCGTCTGGAGAAGGCCGAGCCGCGCAATGCGCTGGCGCTGTTCTATCTCGGCGCCGCCTCGTTTGCCGCCGGCGACAAGCCCGAAGCGTTGAAACGCTGGAAAACCCTGCTGTCGTTGCTGCCCGCCGACGCGCCGATCCGCGGCATGCTGGAGGAGCGGATCAAGTCGGCGGAGTAGGCCGCCGCACTTCCTCGGCCATCAGCTTGCCGGTCGTCGGATTCACCAGATGGACGGCATGGCAGACGATGCAGTTCTGCGAGACATAGGTAGGCACCGGCTGGCCGCCGCTCTCGAATTCGCCCTGGACGCTGTAGCCGGTAGCCGGACAGCGGAAGATGAACGTCCGCATCGTCCGGCAACAGAACTGGCTGGCCGCGGCACCGCCTTGATCTGGATCAAGATGGCGAAGAATAGCCTGTTTCGTCACCCGCAGCCGGCGCGAGAAGCCGCCCACGACTCCCTCGCGCGCCACCTCGCCCTCAGCACCTTCACAGGCGCGAATAGGGGGAGGAGAAGAAAGCTCATGACTCCTCCCCTGCAGGGGGAGGTGGCCGAAGGCCGGAGGGGGTCCGCCAGAATGTGCTTGGTTAATGCGTCCGGGAGGCCCATCTAGAGGGCACGCGCTGCTACGTGCGCTCCCGTTTTACGTAACAATTCAGAATAATTGAGGCCGGAGGCCCCCCGCCATGTCCGCTAAAGATGTCCGTTTCGGCGCCGATGCCCGCGCCCGCATGCTGCGTGGCGTCGATCTTCTGGCCGATTCGGTCAAGGTGACGCTCGGCCCCAAGGGCCGCAACGTCGTGCTGGCCAAGTCCTATGGCGCCCCGCGCATCACCAAGGACGGCGTCACCGTCGCCAAGGAGATCGAGGTCTCCGACCGTTTCGAGAACATGGGCGTCTCGCTCTGCCGTGAGGTCGCCACCCGCACGTCGGATGCCGCCGGCGACGGCACCACCACCGCCACCGTGCTCGCCCAGGCGATCGCCCGCGAGGGCGCCAAGTCGGTGGCCGCCGGCATGAACCCGATGGACCTGAAGCGCGGCATCGACCTCGCCGCCGCCTGGGTCATCGAGGAGCTGCAGGCCCGCGCCCGCAAGGTCTCCACGCCCGAGGAAATCGCCCAGGTCGGCACCGTGTCGGCCAACGGCGACAAGGCGATCGGCAAGATGATCGCCGACGCCATGAAGAAGGTCGGCAACGAGGGTGTCATCACCATCGAGGAGGCCAAGAACGTCGAGACCGAACTCGACGTCGTCGAGGGCATGCAGTTCGACCGCGGCTATCTCTCGCCCTACTTCGTCACCAACGCCCAGAAGATGACCGTCGAGCTCGAGAACCCCTACATCTTCATCCACGACAAGAAATTGTCGAGCCTGCAGACCATCCTGCCGCTGCTCGAGCTGGTGGTGAAGTCGGCCCGGCCGCTGCTCGTCATCGCCGAGGACATCGACGGCGAAGTGCTGGCCACCCTGGTGGTCAACAAGCTGCGCGGCGGCCTCAAGGTCGCGGCCGTCAAGGCGCCGGGCTTCGGCGATCGCCGCAAGGCGATGCTGGAAGACATCGCCATCCTGACCGCCGGCAAGGAGATCTCCGAGGAGCTGGGCATCAAGCTCGAGAACGTGACGCTCGACATGCTGGGCTCGGCCAAGCGCGTCACCATCGACAAGGACAACACCACCATCATCGACGGCGCCGGCAAGAAGAAGGACATCGAGGCCCGCGTCGCCCAGCTCAAGAAGCAGGTCGACGAGACCGAGTCCGACTACGACCGTGAGAAGATCCAGGAGCGCCTGGCCAAGCTCGCCGGCGGCGTCGCCATCATCAAGGTCGGCGGCGGCTCCGAGTTCGAGGTCAAGGAGAAGAAGGACCGCGTCGAGGACGCCATGCACGCCACCAAGGCGGCGGTCGAGGAAGGCGTGGTCGCCGGCGGCGGTGCCGCTCTCCTCTATGCCACCCGCGTGCTGGCCGGAAAGAAGGGCGCCAACCACGACCAGCAGGTCGGCATCGACATCGTGCGCCGCGCGCTGCAGGCGCCGGTGCGCCAGATCGCCCAGAACGCCGGCCACGACGGCGCGGTGATCGCGGGCCACATGCTCGAGCAGAAGAGCAACAGCTACGGCTTCGACGCCCAGAAGGGCGAATATGTCGACATGATCAAGGCCGGCGTCATCGACCCGGTGAAGGTCGTCCGCGCCGCCCTCCAGGGGGCGGCCTCCATCGCCGGCCTGCTCATCACCACCGAGGCCATGGTGGCCGAACATCCCGACGATTCAGGCGGGATGGGCGGCGGCATGCCGGGTGGTGGCATGGGCGGAATGGGTGGAATGGGCGGCGGCGGCATGGGCGGCATGGGCTTCTAGCCCTCAGTCTCTTCCGGACCGC
>JAUXST010000104.1 GCA_030679805.1 Reyranella sp.
CAATCCCTGCACCATCAGCTTGATGCTGCCATCCGGCATTTTCAGAACCTGAAGTAGGCTACCGATGACGCCGAACTGATGCAAATCGGCTGACTTAGGATCATCGTCCGCAATGCGGAGCTGCGTCACGAAGAAGATCTGCTTGTCGCCGTTCATCGCCCGCTCGATTGCATCCACCGACTTTACGCGCGCCGCGTAGATCGGTGTCGTCATCTGCGGAAAGAGCACGAGGTCCCGTAGCGGCATTGCGGGCATCCTCAGTGGAGGCATATGCTGCAACATTCCGCCGGTTGGCAAAGGGTCAGCTTGGATTCTAGCTGAAAGCACGTTCCAGTCGGCAAAGCCGAAAACCTTCGCGATCAATTCAAGGCTTTCGCTATGGGTGAGGGAAACCGACCGATCCTTCAAGGTTTGGCGCAGTGTCTGCGCCATCGCTTTTGCATCACGGTAGTCGCGCATTGTTCAATCCTCTGCACAGGCAGCACGGAGCAATCAGTCGCTTGCATTACCGATCCGTTTGCCTTGGCAAAGGGTGCCTGAGGAGGCTCGATACGTTCACCATACCCGAAGGGCGCAAGCAGCGGGCCGTATCCGCCCGACACAAAGCCTGCCCCTGGCCCTTCGGCCTGTCAACGGCCGCTTCTACAGCTTCTCCAACTCATCGACGAAGCCCGAGATCACGCCCAGGCCCTTGTCCCAGAAGGCGGGGTCCGAGGCGTCGAGGCCAAATGGCGCTAAAAGCTCCTTGTGCCGCTTCACGCCGCCCGCCTTCAGCATGTCGAGGTACTTGGCCTGGAAGCCCTCGGACTTGGTCTGGTAGGCGGCATAGAGCGAGTTCACCAGGCAGTCGCCGAAGGCATAGGCATAGACATAGAACGGCGAATGGATGAAGTGGCCGATGTACGACCAGTAGTATTTGTACTCGTCGTCATAGGTGAAGGCCGGCCCCAGGCTCTCCTTCTGAACCGCCATCCAGATCTCGCCGATCGCATCGGGCGTGAGTTCGCCCTCGCGCCGCGCCGCATGCACGCGCGATTCGAAATCGTAGAAGGCGATCTGGCGGACCACCGTGTTCAACATGTCCTCGACCTTGCCGGCCAGCATCGCCTTGCGCGTGGCCTTGTCGGGTGCGGTTTTTAGCAGCGACTGGAAGGTCAGCATCTCACCGAACACCGAGGCGGTCTCGGCGAGCGTGAGCGGCGTGTCGGCCATCAACGCACCCTGCTTGGCGGCCAGCACCTGGTGCACGCCGTGGCCGAGCTCGTGCGCCAGCGTCATGACGTCCCGCACCTTGCCCTGGTAGTTGAGCAGCAGATAGGGATGCGCCGACGGCACGGTGGGATGGGCGAAGGCGCCCGGCGACTTGCCGGGCCGCGCCGGCGCGTCGATCCAGCCGGCGCCGAAGAATTTCTTGCCCACCGCCGCCAGCTCCGGCGAAAAGGCGCCGTAGGCGTCGAGCACGATCTTCTCCGCCTCGGCCCACGGGATCGTGCGGTCGTCGTGCTCGGGCAGCGGCGCGTTGCGATCCCAGTAGGGCATCGTTTTTACGCCGAACCACTTGGCCTTGAGCTTGTAGTAGCGGTGCGCGAGGCGCGGATAGGCCGCCTTCACCGAGGCCTGCAGCGCGTCCACGACCTCGTCCTCGACCACATTGGCGAGGTTCATCGACGATTGCGGGCGGGCGAACTTGCGCCAGCGGTCCTCGATCTCCTTGTCCTTGGCCAGCGTGTTGGTGACCAGTGAGAAGACCGCGATATTGTCGCCCTGGACCTTGCCGAAGGTCTTGGCGGCGTCCTTGCGGACTTCAGCGTCCTTGTTCGACAGTTTGTCGAGGACCTGCGCCTCGCTCAGCATCTCGTTGCGGAAGGGATAGCGCAGCCGGGCGATGGTCTCGTCGAACAGGCGCGACCAGGCGGCACGGCCGACGACGTATTTCTCGTGCAACGCTTTCTCGAGTTCGTCCGACAGCGTGTGCGGCCGGAAGGCGCGCAGATCGCGCAGCCAGGGCGCATATTTGGCGAGCTCCGGCGCCTTCATCTTGCCCGCGAGATCAGCGTCTTCGAGCCGCTTCACCTCGAGCCCGAAGAAGATGAGCTTGGAACTGATGTCGGTCAGTTTCTCGGAGACGTTCTGAGAGAAGCGGCCGCGTTCGGGATCGGCCATGTTCTGCGCATAATAAAGAGAGGCGTAGGAGCCGACGCGCCCCATCAAATCCGACAACGCCTCGTAGCGCGCGATCGCCCCGCCCAGCGCCTTGCCGTCGAGCCCCGCGATCTTGCCTTCGTAATCCCGGGCGAAGGCCATCACGTCGGCATCGGCACGCCTGAGGTCGGCGTCGAGATCGGTCCC
>JAUXST010000113.1 GCA_030679805.1 Reyranella sp.
GGGCAGGCTCCTGCTGAGCCGCTTGGCCCTCTTCTATCTCATCCCCGTCATTGACCTCGGGCTCGCCATCCGCGTTACCAACGACGATCCGCCCGAGATGGAAGCGCTCGACGGCCGCGTTACTGTCTTGATTCCGGGCAACCCGTGCCTCGCCTGCCGTGGTGTCGTCGATGCCGCCCGGGCCGCCGAGGAATCGCTGCGTCGCGAGAGCCCCGCCCTCTACGAAAAACGCAAGGCCGAAGCTTACGTTTTCGGTGAAGGCAACCCGAACCCGGTAGTCGTGACCTTCACGACCGAACTGGCCTGCATGGCCATGAATGAATTTCTCCAGCGCATGAACGGGTTCCGTGGACCCAATGGCTTCCGCACCAACCAGGTTCGCAAGTTCCACCACCTGATGGACGCAAAGCCGGGCGCCACGCCGACGCCCGGCTGCATCCTCTGCGACTCGAACGTCTATTGGGGACGCGGCGACATGAAGCCGTTCCTCGACAGGAGCTGACGATGACCTTCCTGTCGTTCGTCACGTCCTGCCGTGATCGCTGCATGCGTACTATCGGCCATCTCACCAGACGGGGGCTGGAGTGGACGGGGTTCCTTGAATCGGCCCAACTCACAGTCACCACCCATTCCGACCATCCCGACATCGAGGCTCTGCCTCCAGGGATCATCTATGTCGTTGGCGGGCCGACCTATCAAAAGTGGGCATTCCTGAAATGCCCCTGCGGCTGTGGCGAACCCATCATGCTGTCGCTCTCGGAAAAGAAGCGGCCGAGGTGGCACATCGACACCGACTGGTTCGGCCGCCCAACCGTGAAGCCGTCGGTTTGGCAGACAGCCGGCTGCTACAGCCATTTCTGGATAAAGAAGGGTCGCATTCACTGGACGGCCGATACCGGCCGCCCGCACGCCTCGCGCGTTGGCAGTGAAGGCTAGTCGTCATGAGCCTGACCGCATCCGCGAGCGACTCCCACGGCACAACCCGTTTCTGCTGAAGGATTAAGTCCATGAGCCAGTTCGAAGGTGCGGTCATCCGCGAGCAGGGCGTCACGTTTGCCGTCGTCGTCGTAAGCCCGTCCGTTGTTGAGAACAGCTTTGAGGCGAACGAGGCGATCCAGGCTTTTCAGCCTGTGTTTACCGGCATGCCGATCGTCCTGATGGCCCAGGACGGTCGCGGTCGCGCGACCTACTACGGCCCGCGCGACCTCTCGAAGTTTATGGCCAACGTGCCGCTCCGACGTGTTCCGTGGCGGCGCTACACCATCAACTAGAAGGAGGCCCCATGGCCGACGTTCAAGTCACCTGCATCAACAAGCAGCCGCGTAACGATCCACACGAGGGTATCACGCATCTCGGCGGCAGCGGCTGGAAGTGGACCCGGCAGCAGGTCATCGACTCGATCAACAGCAAGACCAACACCTTCCATACGCGGGTGAACGGCAAGCGGGCCGATGTAGGCGTCGTGCACGGCCCCAACGGCGACTATGTCCGCACATACGCCGATGGCGTCTGGAACGACAATCTACTGGCGCTGTCGGAGTGTGCCTAGCGGCGCGTCCGGCTTTGTGCCGGACCAGGCTCGACTCGACCGCATAGGGGAGATGTTCGGCAGCCTTACAAAGCTGGGCTTCGAAATGCGCACACTGGCAGCGCGTGCCGGGGCAATCGACGCCACTCTGGCATTACCATAGCGTCGCCCATGCGCCGATAAGGTATGCTTGGATATGACAAAGAAGCTGACCCCAAAGCAGTTTTCGGAGTTTGTAGCAGCGCTGCCCACGCGTAAGCCGGCCGAGGGCCCGCTCCATATCCTGCTGCTTACAAAGCGCTTACATTAAGTTGCTAGGCAGCCAGTGTAAGCAGAACGCACCCTCCCGGTACCTTCTAAACTCTTGATTTTGGTAGAAAAATTGGAGCGGGCGAAGGGATTCGAACCCTCGACCCCGACCTTGGCAAGGTCGTGCTCTACCCCTGAGCTACGCCCGCGCTCCGATCCGGCCGGGTAGTTGCCGGAAGGCGGTGGTGATAGGGGGTTTTCGCCGGCTTGGCAAGCCCACCAAAAACTCAGCGCATGGCCAGCAGGCGCTGCAGATATTTGCCGTATTCGCTGTCCCGGATGGGCTCGATCAGCCGTTCGAAGGCGCCGTCGTCGATATAGCCCTTGCGCCAGGCGACCTCCTCGGGGCTGCCGATCTGCAGGCCCTGGCGATCCTCGACCGTCTCGACGAACTGGGCGGCCTTCAGCAGGCTGGAGGGCGTGCCGGTATCGAGCCAGGCATAGCCGCGGCCGAGCTTCTCGACGGTGAGGCGGCCGGCCTTCAGGTAGTGGGCATTGATATCGCTGATCTCGAGCTCGCCGCGCGCCGAGCGCGGAATCTGCGCGGCGACATCGCAAACGTCGGAGTCGTAGAAATAGAGGCCGGTGACCGC
>JAUXST010000115.1 GCA_030679805.1 Reyranella sp.
TAGCCGCGCGCCTGCACATATTATCTGGCGACATCGGCGGTCTGGGTCTGCAGCGTGGCCTTCAGTTCCTCCTGCGTCGGCTGCAGGCTGTTGGTTGCAGCTTCGGCGGCCCGATAGTTGGCGCCGAAGATGTCCAGCTCCCAGCTCGCGTCGAACCCGCCCTGGAACAGCGAATAATTGGACGCGGCGGCGCTCTGGTTCGATCCGGATACTGTCTGCATGCCGCCGGTCCCTGCCTGCGTCGATACCGCCGTGCCGCTGGCGCTGCGGTTGGCGGTGGCCGAGGCGGTCGCCTCCAGGCTGGGCGCGAGCGCGCCGGATTTCTGCCGCTGGGTGGCTCGCGCTTCGCGAACCTTGGCCTTGGCCTTGGCGACGTCGAGATTGCGGGAGACGGCCTCCTCGATCAGGCTCGTCAGCGTGGCGTCGCCCAGCGACGTCCACCAGTCCGTGAGCACGGGCCGCTGCGTCGTCGTGTTCTTGTCCGCGTTCGCCCACGCGCCGGGCACGGCAACGGCCGGAGTCTTGTAGTCCGGTCCCACCGCGCAGCCCGCGAGCATGACGAACAGGCAGGCGGCCACGACGGCGCGCCGGGAACTCTTCGTCGGTTTCATCGACAGGATATAGAGCGTCCTCGCGTGGTTTCGTTCGCCGGGGCCGCCGAGTTTTGTTGTGCTGCGTTTCCATCGGCCTGTTGGAAACATCCGGAAACACAAAAGAGGCCGGTGCTGGCAGTGCCAGCAGCCCGGCGGAATACGCATGGCAGGATTGAAATAGGAGATTTGCAGGTTCAACCGGAAAAGGGTAAGAAAAAGACTATCATCGCGGCACGTCCGTCCGTCCCCCGGCCCGCCCCGTCCCTTGTAACCAAGGGACCTCCCGGCGGGCTTTTACGCGCTCAAACGTCCTCTCCGCCATGCGCAGCATGGGGGAGAGGAAGGGGCCCCGCGCAAGCGGGGTAGGTGAGGTGGTCATGCCTTTTTGTGCCCGGGCGCGGTCTCGCCGGCGCTCGCGGCTGACGGTCCGAACCATGCAAATCTAAAGCGGCGATTTACAATTGCGAGGTTGATCGGGCGCTGTCTGCCCGCCAACCATGCTCCCGCCCGCCCGGCCCCGAAAGCCCGGCGGGCTTTTTCGTGCCCAAAACCCAGGAGTCTCCCATGTCCCGACCGGCCCCAAGCCGGCGCGCGGCGTCGCGTTCACACGCGACTGCGCGCTCGAAGCCGGCGCCCATGCCCCAGCCGATCACGCCCCAGAAGATCAACACCTTCCTGCACCACCTCGGCCGCACCGGTTCGATCACCTTCGCCGCCGCCCGCGCGGGCCTGCCGCGCCGCGCGCTCTACAAGCGCCGCGCCGCCGACGAAGTCTTCGCCGCCCGCTGGGACGAGGCGCTGCAACTCGGCATCGACCGCCTGCAGGACGACGCCATGCGCCGCGCGCTGCACGGCACGCCGCGCGGCGTGTTCCGCAACGGCCAGCAGGTGGGCTCCGTGCAGCAGTACGACAACCGCCTGCTGCAGTTCCTGCTGAGGGCCCATCGCCCTGAGGTCTACGGCGAGCGCGGCAAGGCGGGCCCGCCGCCGCTGCCCTTCGATCTCGCCCAGCGTCTCGCCGCCGCCGCGCCGCGTGCCGACGCCTACGACAAGGCCAAGCGCGCGGAGGATGCCACGAGGGAAAAGCACGATGCGAAGCGCAACAAGAAGCAAGGAAGCTGATCTCCAGCGCGAGCGCCTGATCCGCGTCGAACGCTACCGCCGCGATCCGCTGGGCTTCGTCACCTGGGCCTTCCCGTGGGGCGAGCCCGGCCCGCTCCGCGACCATGCCGGCCCGGAACAATGGCAGGCCGACGTGCTGCGCGAGATCGGCCGCAAGCTGGAAGCCCGCGAAAGCCCCGTCCGCATTGCCGTCGCCTCGGGCCACGGCGTCGGCAAGTCGGCGCTGGTGGCGTGGCTGATCCTGTGGGCCTCGGCCACCGTGCCGTCGACCCGCGGCGTGGTCACCGCCAACACCGAGACCCAGCTCAAGACCAAGACCTGGACCGAACTCGCCAAGTGGCAGGGTCTGGTCGCCACCCACGATTTCGCCGAGCTGGGCGCGGCCTCGCTCGCCTCGGTGCTGCCGGTGCCGGAGGGCGCGGGCCGCATCGACTGCGTGCCATGGGCCGCGCACAATCCGGAGGCCTTCGCCGGTTTGCATAACAAGGGCAGCCGCGTGCTGCTCGTCTTCGACGAGGCCTCGGCCATCGCCGAGCCGATCTGGGAGACGGCCGAAGGCGCGCTGACCGACGCCGGCACCGAGATCGTCTGGGTCGCCTTCGGCAACCCGACACGCACCTCGGGCCGCTTCCACGCCTGCTTCGGCCGCTTCCGCGACCGCTGGCACCGCAGCCAGGTGGATTCGCGCAAGGTCTCGCTCACCGACAAGAAGCAGCTCGACCAGTGGGTGAAGGACTACGGCGCCGATTCGGATTTCGTGCGGGTGCGCGTGCGCGGCCAGTTTCCGCGCGCCGGCACCATGCAGCTCATCGACGGCGAGAGCGTCGAGGACGCCATGCGCCGTGTGCCCGAACCCGATCATCATGCGCCGCTGGTGATGGGTGTCGACGTCGCCCGCTTCGGCGACGACCGCAGCGTGATCGTGCTGCGCCGCGGCCGCGACGCGCGCTCCTTTGCG
>JAUXST010000125.1 GCA_030679805.1 Reyranella sp.
ATCACGTGGACCGTGGCCGAATGGCTGCGTGGCCATGTCTTCACGGGCTTTCTCTGGAATCCTCTCGGGCATGTCTGGGCGTTCGCGACACCTTTGCTGCAGGGCGCCGCGCTGGTCGGCGTCTATGGCCTGGGCACGCTCACATTCCTCGTGCTGGCCGCACCCGTCGCGGGCTGGCGGGCTACGGTTGTCGCACTGGCAGCGGTCGGCGTGGCTGGCCTCGCCGGCGAGCAGACGATGACGACGACAGCGTCAGCCGAGGACTCGACAGCCGAGCGGCCGATGGTGCGCATCGTGCAACCCAACGTCGCACAGGCCGAGAAAGGGCTGCCCGAGAACAGCGCTCGCCAGCTCGCACAACTGATGGAACTCAGCCGGCGGCCAGGGTTCGACAAGCTGGCCGTTGTGGTCTGGCCTGAGATCGCGCCGTCCCAAGTGATCGGGCCGGGCTCACCTGACCTGCGAGTGATGGCGCAGGCCGTGCCACCGGGCGGCTACCTGCTGACGGGCGCGGCGCGCAGCGACGAGGCGCGCGAGCGTGGTGTGTGGAACTCCTTGCTAGTGATCGATGCGAATGGCGCGGTGCTGGCGCACTATGACAAGGTCCATCTCGTTCCGCTCGGTGAGTACATCCCCTTTCACCGCCAGCTCACGCCGCTTGCTGGCTTCATCGGCCGTGGTTCGTTCGAGGAGGGAAAGTCCCATCTCACCATCGCGTTGCCGCATCTGCCGGGTTTTTCGCCGATCATTTGCTACGAGGCGGTCTTCCCCTCTGCCGTCACGGGTCCTGGCGAGCGGCCGCGTTGGCTGCTGAACGTGACCAACGATGGATGGTTCGGTACGTCGAGCGGGCCTTATCAGCACCTGGTGAGCGCTCGGATGCGCGCCGTCGAAGAAGGTCTGCCGATGATCCGTGCCGCCAACACCGGCATGTCGGCCGTGATCGACGCCTATGGTCGCATCCTCGCATCGTTGGGCATGCAGCAGCAGGGCGTCATCGACCATCCGCTTCCACCGTCCAGAGGCGCAACGCCCTACAGCCGTTGGGGCGATGGGACGCTGTTGGCGTTGGTTGTGCTTCTGGGCGTTATACTTTTGGCTCGAACATCGCCTCGCATCCCTGACGGGCATAATTCACTTTGATGCCCCCACGACTCCTACTCCGATGCGCGGTCGAGGATCGCCTGCAGTGTCTTGGCACCATGCGCGCCGGGCGGCGGCGCCTGGCCCGTCTCCGCGATCCGGCGGCTTTGCGCATCCTCCCAGTGGCGGCCGTCGAAGAAGCGCGTGGGCTTCAGGCGCGCGGCGTCGATATCGTCCAGGCAACGGGCGTTGACGGTGACACGGTGAGGCTGCGAGCGCGGGATGTAGAAGGCGTGCATGCCGCAATGGCATCCGCCTTCCCGCGTTTCCAGCATGTCCGCCTCCTCACAGGCCGAACTTCGCTCGGCCTCCGGCTTCGCCCTCATCGATCTCGCTTGGAATCCGACGTCACGCAGCCAAGCACCTTGTCGCGCAGCTTCTGGATATCCTCCAGGCTGACGTTCGTACTGGTGCTTCGAAGGCCCTTTGCTTCGTTCTCGCCGCTGCCACCGGTCAAAGACAAGGACAGGCTGAGGTATTTCCGGGCGACCTCGCAATTTCGGGCAACGCCCTCGCCGCTATAATACATCTCGCCAAGTTCGAATTGAGCCCGGCCGTCTCCCTGCGTCGCGGCAAGCCGATACCACTTGAGCGCTTCCTTCGAATTTCGGGTGCCGCCGCAGCCATAGCGATGCACCTGGCCCAGTCTGGTCTGCGCTTTCGCCAATCCCTGATCGGCAGAACGACGGTACCACTTTATCGCTTCACCGCAGTCCTTCGCGACGCCGTCGCCTGCTTCATACAACAGGCCGAGACGATATTGAGCGGATGTCATCGCCTGCTCGGCCGCCGCCCGGTACCAACGCGCGGCCGCCTTGTAATCCGTGGCGACGCCGTCGCCCTCTTCGTAGAGCAAACCAAGATTGTATTGTGCGGCGGCAAGTCCCTGGTCGGCGGCCCGGCGATACCAGTCGCGAGCTTCCTTCGGGTTGCGAGTCACACTCCGGCCGGAGTGATACATGACGCCCAGATTATTCTGCGCTTCGGCACTCCCTTGGTCGGCTGCAAGGCGGTACCACTTGATCGCTTCGCGATCGTCCTTGCCAACGCCTCCGTAGCCGTTCGCGTAGATCAGTCCCAGTTGCAACTGGCCGTCGATGCTTCCCTGACTTGCCGCCAGCCGGTACCATTTCACTTCCTGTTCATGATCCTGCGCCACGCCCTGCCCGCTGCGGTACATGACGCCAAGATTGAACTGCGCTCCTGGATATCCCTGGTCGGCAGCCAGCTGATACCACTTCACTGCTTCGGCGTCGTCTCGAGCCGTGCCGTTACCGGTGCTGTACAGATAGCCAAGAAGGGCTTGGGCACGACCGTTCCCCTCCCTCGCGAGCGGGATGAACAGGCTCAGGGCCGTTCCGTAGTCGCCCCGATCGAACGTCGCCTTGGCATCTTCATACGGCCCCGCATTCGCAGGCTTCGTGAAACCCAAAGTGCAGGCGACGAGCGTGATGGCGTAGAGCAGGTGCAGCAGTTTCATGGCGATTTATGTTTGAAACGAACAAGACCAGCGGCCTCAACCGTCGTCAACAACGGCATGTGGATTGATGGAGCGCTCCGGACGACGCCCCCAGGCGCCGTGCCGAGCGGTAGCCGGTGATCGGTTACAAACCGCGAGAAGGCGCAGAGGCGGCGAGAAAAGAATTCTCAATACCTCCCTCGTCTCACTTAGGGCAATCGCATATGGCCTAAATTGCTGCAGCAGCTCGCGTCCTGAGAGGCAGCGAAGGATCCTTGAGTCATATGCGATTGCCCTGGGTGTGGCTCCAGGGCGCGCCGGCCGTGATCGACGTCAAGTGCACGGGCACCGACGGTGGCGTCGACAGGACCGTGAACGTCGGACCGGGCGAGACGCGTTTCGTCGAGGTGGCGTTCCGCCCCGGCCTGATGGGCAGCCGCTGCGCGGTGCTGGAAGCGCCGGCGACGCAGGGCCGGGCGGCGGTGCTGGCGGGACACCGTGCGGTGGGGCCGTAGGAGGCCTGCTCCCAATCTTGACGCCGAACATTCGAACGCGTAGCGAAGAAGCATCGTCGGTCCCCCTTAACGGGGGCTAACAGGGAATGCCGTGCCACCCCCAAGCTCGATGGCGAGGGGGCCAATCGGCAGCTGTACCCGCAGCTGTAAGCGGCGAGCGAGTGCCCAACGTGCCACTGGACTTCGGTTCGGGAAGGCGGGCGCAAGCTACGACCCGTGAGCCAGAAGACCTGCCGGCGAGAGCGTCGCTTTTCCGATGGACGGGTTGATCCAACGGGACGGTCTTCCGAGCGGTGACGCGCCTTGTGCGTGTTGCTGCTTGAAGGGGCCGTCCGATGACGCCGATCCGTCGATTTTTGCTTGCCGTTTTGCTGCTTGTTCCATTTCCCGCGCTGGCCCAGACCGAGCCGGTGGGCATGGCGCCCGAGGTCGTCGTCACCGCCGACCGCGTGCCGACGCCCATGAGCAAGGTGACCGGCAGCGTCACCGTGGTGACCAACGAGGAAATGCAGCGCCAGCAATGGCGCACGGTGCAGGAGGTCCTGCGCTACGTGCCCGGCGTCTCGGTCCAGCAGTCCGGCGGTCCCGGCACCCAATCATCGGTCTTCGTACGCGGCGCCAATTCGAACCAGACCCTGGTGCTGATCGACGGCGTGAACGTGAGCGATCCGGCGTCGGGCAACGGCGCCGTCGACTTCGCCCACTTCCTCACCGAAAACCTCGATCGGGTCGAGATCGTGCGCGGCCCGATGAGCACCTTGTACGGCTCGCAGGCGATCGGCGGCGTCATCAACATGGTGACCAAGGCCGGCAAGGGGCCGATGAACGGCGGGGCCTTCACCGAACTCGGCACGCGGCTGCAGACCAACAGCGGCGGCTACGTGCGCGGCAGCGAGGGCCGCTTCAACTACAACTTCACGCTGGGCGGGACCTACGCGCCGGGCGAGACCATCGTGCCGGGACGCTTCACGCCGCCCGGCGGCTACGTCGACCTGGACGGCTACCGCAACATCACCGCAGCGTCGCGCATGGGCATCGAGATCGACGACAGTACCAACCTCACCTGGTTCAGCCGCTACATCGACACCCAGACCAAGTTCGACCAGGTGGGCCTCGAAGATCCCAACGCAACGGAGTTCAGCCAGCAGTTCTTCAATCGCCTCGAGCTCGACGGCACCTACTTCGACGGGCGCTGGAAGCCGGTGTTCGGCATCTCCTACACCAGCATCTACCGTCACGATCAGGATTTCGCGAGCCTGCAAAACCCGTTCCCGTTCGTCCAGGATGCCTACTACAACGGCCGGCGCCTGCAGGCCGACTGGAAGAACCAGATCGGCATCTCCGAGATGTTCGATGTAGTGGCCGGCATCGACTACGACCGGTCGTGGGCCTACAGCAACTCGGACGGCACGCAGAGCTGGGGCACGATGGCGCAGACCGGCTTCTACGGCCAGCTCCGCGGCACTTTCTTCAGGGACCTCACCGTCACCCTGGGCGGGCGTGTCGACGTGAACGACATCTACGGAACGGTGTCGACCTGGCGCGCCGGGGCGACCTACCTGTTCCGCGACACCGACACCCGATTCAAGGGCTCGTATGGCACGGCCTTCAAGGCGCCGTCGCTGTTCGAACTCTACGGCGGTGGCTTCTTCTGTGCCGGCAATCCGAACCTGCAGCCCGAATACAACCGCGGCTACGAGTTCGGTGTCGAGCAGGGGCTGTACAACAAGAAGGTCTCGGTCGGCATCACCTACTTCTACAATGCCTTCAGCAACCTGGTGCAGTGCCCGCCGCCCTTCACCGCGCTGCAGAACGTGGCCAACGCGCAGAGCGAGGGCGTCGAGGCATTCCTCAAGATGCAGCCCTTCAACTGGCTCGACCTTAACCTCGACTACACCTACATGAACGCCCGCACCGCGACCAACACGCCGCTGGTGCGCCGGCCGCAGGACTCCTTCAGCCTGCGGGCCGAAGTGCGCCCGTGGGACGGCGTGCGGCTCGGCATGGGCCTGTCGCAGGTGAGTGGCCGCTACGACTTCAGTGTCGCCCCCTTCAGCCCGGCCATCATCCAGCCTTCGAACTACACGCTTCTGCGCTTCACCGCGGCCTACGAGGTGCGCCCGAACGTCGAGCTGTTTGCCAGGGTCGAGAACGTGCTGAACCAATCCTACGAGGAACCGGAAGGTTTCCAGGCGCCCTACATCCAGGCCTTCGCCGGCATCAAGGGCAAATTCTGAAGTCGCCGCGTATATGCCTTGTCTGACAACAGAGGGTTTTGATCATGTCGAAGATGGCTGAAATGCAAGAAGCGTCCCCGAACGGGCGATGGCTATGGATCGGGCTGCTGGGTGGGGCCACGATCGCCTTCAGCCTGGTGTTCGCCTGTGCCACGCCCTTCGTGGCGCTCGTGGCACTCGCGGCCGTGAACATGAACCACCGCGATGCCTTCGTCGTTGCCGGCGTGGTGTGGCTGGCCAATCAGGCCGTCGGCTACGGCATCCTCGACTATCCGCAAACATTCGACAGCTATGCCTGGGGCGCGGCGATCGGCGTTGCCGTCCTGCTGGCCCTTCTCGCCGCCCGCGCAAGTGCGCAGCGGGCTGAGGGCGGTCTGGTCTTGGTAACAGGGATCGCCTTCGTAGCCGCGTTCGCCGTCTACGAGCTGGTGCTCGTTGCCGCCTCCTTCGTACTGTCGAGCGGCCCCGAGGCCTTCTCCTCGTCGATCGTCTTCTACATCCTGCAGGTCAATGCGCTGGGCCTGGCCGCTCTCGTCGTGCTCCAGTTCCTCGCTGCGACGTTCGGACTGGTGAAGCGCCCGTCCCGGCTGATCGCCTCAAATCCCGGGTGAAACGGCAACCGCCGCTCACCCCCGACTTGACTGTCCGGGCGAACGGCCAGACCCTTTCCGACATGAGGCCGTGGATCGCAGCATTCCTCGTGGCCATCGTTCTGGCGGCTCTGCCGGCGGCCGCCGAGACCGTGCGCTTTCCGAGCGCCACCGCGCCGCCGACGCCGCTGCAGCAGCGCCTCTTCAAGGAGCGTGGCCAGCCGATCGCCGTCCCGCCGACCGTCGAGATCACCGGCGAATTTTACCGCCCCGCGAGCGACGGCCCGTTTCCGGCCGTCGTGCAGCTCCATGGCTGCGCCGGGCGCGGGTCGCGCGAGTCGGAGGACGCTGCCGGCGCCCGCATCGTCGCCCTGGGCTATGCCCTGCTGATCGTCGACAGCTTCGGTCCACGCGACATCAAGGAGCGCTGCTCCGGACAGTGGTCGGGGATCGAACGCATCGCGGATGCGTATGGCGGCCTCTTCTACCTGGCGGGTTTGCCGTTCATCGATCCGGACCGCATCGCCGTGCTCGGCTATTCGCAGGGCGCAGACGTCGCCCTTTCGGCGGTGAAGCTGGGCGGCCTCGAGACGCTCTTCGACCGGCACTTCCGGACCGCCATCGCTTACTATCCGTGGTGCGACGTTTTCCTGGGCGGTGTTTCGGTGCCGACCGTAATCCTGATCGGCCAGCTCGACGACTGGACGCCGACACGAAACTGCCGGGAAATGATGGCAAAGCGCAGTGGCGAGGGAGCGCCGCTCAGGCTCGTGGTCTATCCAGGGGCCTATCACGGCTTCAACATTGCGCGCCTGCGTGGCAAGCCCGCCGAGAGCTATCTCGGCCATCACATCGAATACAACGAGGCCGCCGACCGTGCGGCGCTGGCCGAAACGATCGCCGCATTGCGTCAGGCGTTCGGGCGCTAGCCAGCCCAGTCCGCTTTCAACAGGCTGTACATCAGCACGCCGCGATACTGGCCATCGACGAGAAGCCGGTCGCGCATCACGTCCGACTCCTGCGTGAAGCCGAGCCGCGTCGCCAGCCCGCGGGAAGCGGTGTTCTCCGGCTCGATGAGCGCCTCGATCCGGTGCATGTCCATCGCCGAGAAGCAGTGCGCCAGCACGACTTCAGCGGCCTCGGTCATCAGCCCCTGGTGCCAAAAGGCCGGCACGACGATCCAGCCCAGCGCCAGCCGCCGGTTCCTTGGATCGACGTTGTGATAGTTGATCATGCCGGCGAAGCCGCCCGAGCGCACCACGACCGCCCACATGCCGTGCCAGCGACGCTCGACGGCCAGGGTCTGGCGGATGCGGCTGGCGGTTTCCGCCATATCGACCGAGGGCGGCGCGTCCCAGAACCGCATCGCCTCCGGATCGCCATAGGCGGCATGGAGGCCCGGGGCATCGCTCTCCTCGATCGGACGCAGCAGAAGCCGCCTGGTTTCGAAAATCGGCAAGGTCATCGCGAAACCTAGCTCCGGCCTGCTCTGCCTTCAACGCAGTGCTGCGATCGGTGCGGCGACCGCGCTGTGCAACCGTTACGACGGTGAACGACCCCACGCGCGCCGGATTGCCAACGCGCGGCGAAGCGCCCGGGCAGTGGCGTCGTCCAGGCAGAAGACGCGTTCGCTGCGATAGCGCTGGTAGCGAACGACCTCGATGGCACCCACGGTCGCCGCCAGCCGGTCGGCATCGGCCTTGTGTTCGAAAGCGCAATGGACAGCCGGGCCACATTCGTCCTCGACCGAGCGGACGGAATAGTGCCCCTGCGGGCCGAAGGTCACGATCAGGTCGTGCAGCGCCCGCGCCGTCTCGACGATAAGGCGTCCACCCTGGTCGGCCTGGCCAAGCACCAGATAGGGGCTGATCGTTTCGAGCGTAAGTTGTTGTTTCATGCTCGGGTAACGGCGTGCACTGCACCCAGTTCCATCGCAACGCTTGCCGACTTGAGACGTTACCTTGTCGTTCGGTGACAGCGGCGGTGCCAGGTAATGAAGCGCGCAATCATGATTTTCGCCCTCGTGAGCATAGTGGCCGGCGTCGCCCTTGCCCAGTTGCCGCGATCATCCTCCGAGCCAAGTGCAGCGGCGAAGGCGACTGCAGAGTTCCTTCCGCCAGCCCGGCCGGAAGTTGCAGAGGCCCCTGAGGTTGCACAGGCCCGGGCCACGCCGACCCTGACCGCCCACCGGGCCCCGGTGCCGATGGTGCTCAGCCGCCGGACGCCCGCTGCCGTTCCGGCGACGGCACCTGATCCGGCACTCCCCGAAAAGGCCACGGGCCTGACCGAAGCAGACGCCAGGGCGGCGATATTGGCCGACGGCTACAAGAAGGTTCTCGCCGTGGGCAAGACAACCGACGGAACCTGGCGCGCCCGGGCGCTTCGCGGCACGATCGAGGTGGTGCTGCGCGTCGATGCCCGGGGGAACGTGATCGGGGAGTGAGCGCGGGACATCAAGGTTCGGAGCGTCCTAGCGTGGCGATGCCTGCGCGAGCCGATGGATCGGCGTCGGATTGAAACCCGGCGGCACATTCTGCCACGGCAAACCATTCAACATTGCTTCGCGACCGACCGCATAGAGTCTGCGCATATAGGCTTGGTCGAACGGCTCCTTGATCTTGTCAGTAAAACTCTCAGGAATGTAGGCCACGTTGTAGTCGATGCCGTCACGCCGGGCGATGACGTAGAGCTGGTAGAGATCGCTCAGTCCCTGCGACTGGATGAGCGTTGCGACGGCGCGGTCGGCGATCACGATGGTGCTGCGCTCCACTGTCTCCTGGTTGCCGCCCGGCCGGGCGTTGCGAATGATGAACAGACGGCGTTTGCGCTTGAGCAGAGTCTCGACCGCGCGGGGAGCCGCGGCAGCCGCCTCCTTGCGAACGTCGTCGCCGCCGAGCGACGGTGGATAGAGAACCACCTGGGCCAGCGTGCCGCCGTCGACGTGCATTTCCTGGTAGCGTTCGCCGCCCACCTCGATGTCGAACATCACCGGCGGCAGGATGCCGGGGATCGATGCCGACGCGAGCAGGATGCGGGCGAAGAGTTCTGCCGCCCGCGCGTGGCCGCTGGCGGCGATCGAGCCCATGTTCCACAGCACCCCGACCGGCACGTCGAGGTTGGCCGTCGCGACGAACAGGAGCCGGCCCTTTTCGGTGTACTCGCGGGCGATCGCCGCGAGGAACGCCGGCGTCACGAAACGCCGGATCAATCGCAGGAGCGGCGCGGAATCATAGAGCGAGTCGCCCAGCAACCCGGCCACCAACCCACGGCTGGTCATGACGTCGGCGGCGCCGGTGTCGGTGTAGACGCGCTCGAGATCCCCGTCGTAATCCGGACCGAGGAAGGCAAACGGCGCAGTGAGCGCCCCGGTGCTGACGCCGGTCACGCCCTTGAATGCCGGCCGGCTGCCCAGCTGCGTCCAGGCGGTCAGCAACCCCGCGCCGAAGGCGCCATTCTCGCCGCCCCCCGAGATGGCGAGAAAGTCCACCGACCCGGGCATGCCGCCACGCCGCAGCGTGTAGGCGACCTCGCGACGCAGGGCCTCGAACGCGATGCGCCCGAAAAGCCTGTCATTGCTGCCGTCGAGAACGACGCGGCAGTCCTCCGGCATGCCGGGAAAGCCCGCCCGGGCGCCGAGTTTCTCCGGCGGCGCGGCAAGTCTCGCCGGCGCGCCGCACCCGCCGACCGCCGCCGAGGCTGCTCCGGCACCGACGATGCCGAGGAGGGACCGACGTTTCATTGCCGTCAGTCTGCCTCTCCGATGGCACCCGAAGCAATGGCGGGCGGCGGATTTGGCGCGGGCGCCCGCCGCCGGCGCAGGGGTCGGGCCGGCTCAGCGGCGGCGGACCAGCAACGGCCAGTAGGCCTGCATCATCGCGAAGATGAAGGCGGTGCTGATGCCGAACAGCATCATGCCGCCGACCGCCTCCAGCGCCCCCATCATCCGCCAATGCCCGGGCAGCTTCAGTCCCGAGGCGCCGCGCGTGGTGAGCGAGTCGACCGAATAGAGAATCGCCTCGAGGGGCGAGTCGAGCGCCCCCAGCCACAGATAGGCCGCCGCCCAGATCGCCGCTTCGACGCCGTGCAGGATGGCGAGAAGCAGTCCGGTCGACCCGACGAGGCCGATCACCATCGCGATGACATGACGCGGGGCAAGCCGCCGGCCGGTGACCCGGAACCGGATATTCAGCGTCACGAGCGCCAGAACGACCACGCCGGTCGCATGGATGGCGATCGTGAGCGCGATGAGCGACAGGCCCCAGATCCAGTTCACGGGGTTGAAGAACTCCATCTCCATCGCACATCCCCGGGTTCAATGAGATCGGCCGAGGCTGCGAACCGCCTCGTCGACCGAGTGGAACACATGGTCGGCGCCGAGCGCCGCCAGCAAGCCGCTGCGCCGGGCGGCGGCCGCGGCGCGATCGGCCTCGAGACGGGCCAGCGCCACGTCGATGCCGCGGTGCCGCAGGCGGGCGATCGTGTCGATGAGGGCCTCGGCGCCGGTATAGTCGATCAGCGTGATGCCGCTCGCCTCGATCACCACCAGCCGAACGCCGCCGGTTTCGGCCAGCGCCCTGTCGAGTTGGCCGCGGATAT
>JAUXST010000158.1 GCA_030679805.1 Reyranella sp.
GAGCGGAGCCGCCCAAAGGGCGGCGCAGTCGAGGGACCTTCTCTCCTCAATCAAGCACCGTTGATTTTGAAGCAAGGTCCCTCCACTTCGCTTCGCTCCAGCGCGGAGGCTACTCCGCGCGAGTCGGGACGACGGAAAAGCGCCACACGCGATGGCCTTGCTGGTATTCCCTAGGGTAGCATCCGCGCCCTGAGAGAGGGGACTGACATGAAGATCGCCATTGCCGGCGCCGCCGGCCGCATGGGCCAGATGCTGATCCGGCAGATCGCCGGCACGCCGGGCTGCTCCCTGGCCGGTGCCCTGGAAGGTGCTGCCAGCAACGCGCTCGGCCGCGATGCCGGCGAGGTCGCGGGCGTGGGACCCGACGTCAAGAGCGTGAGGGGCGTGAAGATCGTATCGGACGGAGCCGCCGCCATCGGCGCGGCCCAGGTCGTGATCGACTTCACCGTGCCCGCGGCCACGGTGGCCCACGCGAAGATCGCCGCCGACAAGGGCGTGGCCATGGTGATCGGCACCACCGGCCTCGATCCGGCGCAGACCGCGCTGATCCACGAGGCGGCGAAGAAGGTGCCCATCATGTGGGCAGCCAACATGGCGCTAGGCGTCAACATCCTGCTGGCGCTGGTCGAGAAGACCGCCGCGATGCTGGATCCCAGCTACGACATCGAAGTGCTGGAGATGCACCACCGCCACAAGATCGACGCGCCGTCGGGCACCGCGCTGGCGCTCGGCCGCGCCGCCGCGGCGGGCCGCAAGGTCAAGCTCGAGGACGTCTGGCGCAAGAGCCGCGACGGCCACACCGGCGCGCGGCCTTCAGGCGAGATCGGCTTCGCGGCGCTGCGCGGCGGCGAGGAGGTGGGTGTGCACACGGTGATGTTCGCGGCGGCCGGTGAACGGCTGGAGCTCGAGCACCGCGCCTTCAGTCGCGAGACCTATGCCCTGGGCGCCGTCACGGCGGCCAAGTGGCTGGAAGGCAAGAAGCCCGGCCTCTACGGCATGAAGGACGTGCTGGGGTTGTAGGCTTCACTCATCGTTGTAGGCACGACACCATGTTCATAGCTCCTCTCCGCCGCGTCAGCGGGGGAGAGGAAGGGGCCCATTGCGCAGCAATGGGAAGGTGAGGTGGTGCCTGATATCAGAGAGATGTGCGGGTCGAAAATGCAATGACCCACCTCACCCTCCCCGCGCTTCGCGCGGGTCCCCTCCCTCTCCCCCCACGAAGACGTGGACGGAGAGGGCCTTAAAGTAGATGAAGAGGGTTTACTCGTCCCACTCGTGCTTGAACTGCGGGGCGCGCATCTCGGCCAGCGCCGCCTTCAGCTGCTCGCCCAGTTCCATCCGCGCATCAGGCGAGAGAAAGCGGCCGATGATCAGGCGGTTGCCCTTGGAGATCGCGACCAGCCGTTCTTCCGTGATGTCGAGCCGGAGCCAGTAGGCGTCGAGCCGGTGTTCCTCACGCTCGCCGTCGGGCGCCACGCGATCGACCAGCAGCTCGCTGTCGGTCAGCACCAGCGTCTCGCTGCGCCTGGCATCGAGATAGGAGCGCTTGAACAGCCACCACAGCAGCCAGACGTCGAGGCCCATGAAGCCCATCACGGGCCAGGCGCCCAGGATCAGCATCGGCAGGCCGATCACCAGGTTGGCCGCGATGGCGCCGCGGATCACCCACTTGAAGCCTTCGGGCGACAGGCTGCGGTGGGGGCTGAGCGAGGTGGCGAAGTGGACCGCGCCTGGACCGGGGAAGAGGTGTGAGCCTGAGGTGATGGGCGTCTCGGTCATGCTATGAAGCTATATGGCCCTGATGAAGACCGCCGTCATCCCCGAGTTCTTTGCCCGCCTCAAGAAGGCGATGACGGAGCCCGAGACCGAGCTGGAATACGAAAACGTCTATCATCTGCTGGTGGCGGTCGTGCTCTCGGCCCAGGCGACGGACATCGGCGTCAACCGCGCCACGGGGCCGCTGTTCAAGACGATCAAGACGCCGGCGCAGATGGTCGCATTGGGCGAGAAGAAACTGATCGACCACATAAAAACCATCGGCCTGTTCCGCACCAAGGCCAAGAACGTGATCGGCCTCAGCCATCTGCTGATCGAGCGGCACGGTGGCGAGGTACCGCATACGCACGCGGAGCTGCAGGCGCTGCCCGGCGTCGGCCGCAAGACCGCCAACGTGGTGATGAACGTGGCCTTCGGCGAGGCCACCATCGCCGTCGACACCCACATTTTTCGCGTCGGCAACCGCACCGGCCTGGCGCCGGGCAAGAACCCGCTGCAGGTCGAGCTGAAACTGTTGAAGCGCGTGCCCGAGGAATACCGGCTGCATGCCCACCACTGGCTGATCCTGCACGGCCGCTACACCTGCAAGGCGCGCACGCCGATGTGTCCGAGCTGCGTGGTGGCCGATCTTTGTACGTTCAGGGGGAAGACGATCGCGGCGTAGAGTCTTTCCGGCTAAGATCGAATCGGCCAAGCTGGCCGACAAAATGACCTCATGCTGAGGAGGCCACGCAGTGGCCGTCTCGAAGCATGGGCTACAGCATGACTGGTCCCCACCCTTCGAGACGGCGCTACGCGCCACAGGGCGGGGGTTACCCCGCCCGACTCAGGGTGAGGTAAGTCTGTGTAAGTCAGAAAAGGCTCTAGCCTTTGAGGCTCACGCCAGCGCCCGCAGGCCGGTGCGCAAAACCTTGGCGTCGGTCTGGATCAGCCGCTCCTCGATCTCGGCGTGGGTGCGTCGCCAGATCGGCAGGGCAGAGCGCAACAGCCGGCGGCCCGCGCCGGTCAAGGTCAACCGCCGTCCGCGCCGGTCGGCCGGGTCAACGCCGATCGTCACCAGCCCACGCCGCTCCAGCGGCTTCAGGTTGGCGGTAAGGGTGGTGCGGTCCATCACCAGAAGGGCCGCGACCGAACCTATCGATGGCGGTTCGGCGCGGTTGAGCGAGGTCAGCAGCGAGAACTGCCCGCTGGTCAGGCCGACCGGCCGCAGCGCCTCGTCGAAGCGGCGTGCCAACGCACGCGCCGCACGCTGGGCGGCGAAACAAAGACAATGCTCGTAGACGTGCAACGTGGTGTCGAAAGAGGCGTTGTCATTCTTTGACATGCCGTATTTGAGTTGATATCAACCTATTAGTCAAGCCCAACCAGCAGGAGGAAAGCCATGGCTTATGTGCAAGGTTTCGTGGTTCCGGTGCCCGCCGCGAACAAGGACGCTTACGCCAAGATGGCCGCCGACGCGGTGGCGATGTTCAAGGAATTCGGCGCGACCCGCCATGTCGAAGCCTGGGGCGACGACGTGCCCGACGGCAAGGTCACCGACTTCAAGGGTGCGGTGAAGGCCAAGCCGGATGAGGTGGTCGTCTTCTCTTGGCTGGAATATCCCAGCAAGGCGGTGGCCGACGCCGCGAACGAGAAGATGATGAGCGACCCGCGCATGAAGGACATGGGCCCGATGCCTTTCGACGGCCAGCGCATGATCTTCGGCGGCTTCACGCCCATGATCGACGAGCGCGGCACCGGGAAGACCGGCTATGTCGACGGTTACCTGGCGCCCGTCCCGACGGGTAACAAGGACGCCTATCGCGAATTGGCAACCAAGATGGCGGCGCTGTTCAAGGAGTTCGGCGCTGTCCGCGTCGTCGAGGCGTGGGGCGACGACGTGCCCGACGGCAAGGTCACCGACTTCAAGGGGGCAGTGAAGGCGACGCCCGACGAGAAGGTTGTTTATTCGTGGGTCGAGTGGCCCTCGAAGGCGGTGCGTGACGAGGGCTGGAAGAAGCTGATGGCCGACCCGCGCATGCAGAACCATGCCATGCCGTTCGACGGCAAGCGCATGATCTACGGCGGCTTCGCCCCGATCCTCGACGCCTAGAATCTATCCGGCTGATTCAAAGTCCACCTCACCCTGAGGAGCGCCCGTAGGGCGGGTCTCGAAGGATGAGGTAGTACGATTCGTTTCGATCTGAGACGAAAAGACCTAGGCCGCGTCGGCCAGAATCCGATCGCTTTCGTTGTCGACGATCACCGACGTCTCGAAATAGCGAATGTCCGGCGGAGCGCCATAGCGCTCCGCGATGTAGGCCTGCCACTGCGGCGTGTAGACGGCCTCGGCATCGGCGCGGCTCTTCCAGAGATAGACGCCGCCGCCGATCCGCTTCTCGCCGTCGAACAGGTAGTACTTGCGGACGAGACCCTTCATGCCGCGGTACTTGGGTGCCGAGCCCTTGAACAGCTCCGCGGCCTTCTTCGAATCGATTCCGTCCGGCAGCTTGAAATTCACGATGGTGGTGATCATGCGGCCCTCCCTCAGAGTTGGGCGCGCTCCTCGCGCACCCACCAGAGCAGCACGAAACCTAGCACCAGGAAAAACAGCACGCACGCCACACCCAGCCGGTTGGACTGCGTGGCCGTGGTGACGATGCCGATTGCGAGCGGCGCCATCCAGGCCGTGGCGCGGCCCGACAGCGCAAAGAGGCCGAAGAACTCGCCGCTCATGCCCGGAGGCGCCAGGCGCCCGATCAGGGTGCGGCTTGCCGCCTGCATCGGCCCCATGCAGAAGCCGAGCAGAAGGGCGAAGGCCATGAACACGCGTTCCTGCAGACTGCCGAACAGCGGCCGAGCCGGCGCGAGTTCGGCTGCCGGCACAACGAACAACACTCCGGTCGCGCTCACGCTCACGATGCCGAGCGTGGCGATGATGACACCCAGGATCGCGAACTGCGCCGTGCGCTTGCTGCCCATCCAGTCGTCGAGCCGGCCGCCGAGGAAGGCGCCCGGAATAGCGAAGACGGTGACGATGATGCCGAAGATGCCGACCGTCACCGTGGACCAGCCGAACGTGACCGCCGCATAGACACCGCCGAATATGATGATAGCGGCAAGGCCGTCATTGTAGAGCATGAAGGCCAGCAGATAGAGCAGCACGTTGCGATAGCGGCCGAGCTTGCGCACCGTACCGACCAGCGCCGTGAAGCCGCCCCGCGCCGCCTCGAGCAGCGACAGGCGCCGCGGCACGAGCCCGTCGGGCGTGAACAGGAACATCGGGATGACGAAGACGGCCAGCCACAGCGCCGAGGCCGGCCCGACCAGCCGCTCCAGCTCGTAGGTTGCGGGATCGAGCCCGAACAGCGGCCGGTCGTCGTTGACCGCAAGGCCGAACATCGAGGGCCGGCTCACCATCAGCACGATGAAGAGGGCGATCAGGCCGCCGCAATAGCCCAGCCCCCAGCCGAAGCCGCTCAGCCGTCCCATGCGCTCAGGGGAGACGATGCTGGGAAGCTGCGCATTGTTGAAGACGATCGACATCTCGGCACCGACCGTGGCGAGCACCACGGCCCAGCAGATCGGGCCGATCAGATCGGGCCGGTTGGGATAGGCCCACCAGAGCGCCAGACATCCCAACGCCACGAAGACCTGGAAGAAGAGGATGTAGGGTTTGCGCCGGCCACCGGCGTCGGCCATGGCGCCGAGGAATGGACTCAGCACGGCGATGATCACGCCGGCCGTCGATTGGGTGAAAGCCCAATCCGCCTGGCCCTTGACCGGATCGCCGACCATGACGTTCACGAAGTACTGGCCGAAGATGAACGTCGTGACGACGGTGAAGAAGGGCTGGTTGGCCCAGTCGAACAGGGCCCAGCTGAACTGGCCGAGCTTGGAGGCTTCGCGGGGTGTCTCGGTCATGTGCCGGCACTATGCCCGAGAACGCGCCGTGGCAATTGCCAGATCGCGTCGCGGTTTGTGGGCGAAAACACCTTCTTCATCGCCTCCTGCCAGGGCAGCCAGAGCTGGGCCACGTGCTCGGCCGGATCGAGGGTCGCCACGGTCTGTTCCGCCACCTGGAAGGCGAAGACATGCTCGGTGTTGTGCGTGACGTCAGGCGCGTAGCGCGCCCGCCACTCAGCCCAGATCTCGTAGCGATTGGTTTGCCGCCAGTCGGTGAGGGTGCCGACCGAGAGGCCGGTCTCCTCCAGAAGCTCGCGCCGTGCCGTGGCTTCGAGGTCGGGATCGTCGGGTTCGCGCGAGCCCGTCACCGACTGCCACAGTCCCCCGTCTTGTCTATTGGCGCTTGCCCGCTCGAGCAGAAGCACGTCCAACCGCGGCGTGTGGATCACGACCAGCACCGATTCAGGGAGCTTGAAGGTCATCGGGACCAGCATATAAGGTCCCGCGACAGATTTCCGAGGGAACAATGAGCAAGCAGCTACAGGCCACCATCGATGCGGCGTGGGAAAAGCGCGACGGCATCAGCAGCGCCACCAAGGGCGAGGTCCGCGAGGCGGTCGAGACGGCGATCGCCGGCCTCGACGACGGCACCTTCCGCACCGCCGAGAAATTCGGCGCCGAATGGGTGGTGAACCAGTGGCTGAAGAAGGCCGTGCTGCTCTCCTTCCGGCTCTACGATTCGGTGCCGATGGACGGCGGCGCCACGTTCCCC
>JAUXST010000182.1 GCA_030679805.1 Reyranella sp.
TCCAGAAACAGCCGCCGGCCGAGGCGGACATGCGCCGACACTTCGGCGTCACCGCCCCGTCCGTCCACCAGATGGTGCTGACGCTGGAGAAGGCTGGCCTGATCACGCGCGCCCCAGGAGCCGCCCGCAGCATCAAGCTCCGCGTCCCGCCAGAGGCGCTGCCTATCCTTCGATAGACAACCCGTCATATCCTCTGGGGAAGGACACTAGCGGACGCCCCGGTAGGCGTAGTTTAGCGGCAGGATGAAGGTGTGCTGGGCGCCGGCAATTTCGGGGGGAAGCGGCGCAAAGGGTGACGCTTGGCGGACCGTGTCCATCACGCCATTGTCGAGCGTGGGAAAGCCGCTCGACTTCACCAGCGACACGTTGAGCAGGCGGCCATCGCGCGCGATGGTGATCCGCATGGTGACGACGCCCTCCTCGCTGATCACGCTCGACTTCGGTGTGTAGTGGTACTGAGAAATCTTCCGTATGACGAGCCAGAGATAGTCATCCTGCGCCTTGCGCTGCCCATACTGGCTGGCTGGATTGGTGAGCGGCGATGGTTGCGCCGCCGCCTGCGAATCGGCGGGTGCCCGCTGCTGGGGCGCGCGTCCCAGCGGCGACGGCTGAAGACGCTGCTGGGGCGGCGGCGTCTGGGCACGCTGCGACGGCGTTTGCGTTTGCGGCGGTTTGGGGGGAGGCGGTGGCGGCGGCGCTGGCTTGGGGAAGTCTTGCGCAGCAATCGGCGGCGGCGGCGCCTCCACGGGCGGCAAGGCCTGCTCCAGCTTCGGCTCTGGCGGCGGCGGCGGCGGCGGTGGTGGCGTGGCGGCGGCCTGTTGCTGTTCCGGTTCCGGCTTCGCTGGCTCCGCTTTGGTAGGTTCCTGTTTTGCGGATTCCTGTTTTGTGGGTTCGGGTTTTGCAGGTTCCGGCTTTGCAGGTTCCGTTGTCGCCATTTCCGGCGGTTTGGTCTCGACGGGCTTCGGATCGGGTAGTGGCGCAGCCGGTATGGCGCGCGGGTCGGGCGTCAGGGAACGCGGTGGCGGCCAGCCGAGGCGGCTGGCTGCGCTCGGCTGCGGGCTCGGCGTGGGCGGCGGGGCTTGGGCGCTGGCCGGCGGCGTCGGTGGTGCGGCGGGCGCGGGTTCGGGGGCAGGCGCCGCCGGGGTCTGAGGCTCAGCCGGCGGCGGGATGAATTCCTGGACCGTGAACTCGATGGCCTCTTCGGCAGCCTCGACGGCCTTGAGCGGCGGGTCCCACAGCAAGGCCAGTGCCACCAAGGCATGCAGCAGCAGTGCCAATGCCGCGGCCGTCGGCGACATGTGGTTGAACTTCGAGTAGAGGGCGCTAACTGCGTGGGCCACGTCGACCCATTTCTACGTGCCGATTGTGGCGGCCGCTAGTTGATCGGTTCGGACTTATAGACGCCCCACATGCTGGTTCGCTCGATCCAGCCGCTGGCGGCGGACACTTTGACCCGACACCAGTCGCCGGCGCAGGAGCGGATCTCCCCCATCACCTCGGGCTCGAGCTTGGCCACGACCTCGGCCGAGGCGGCGGGAGTCTTGTGAAGGCTGGTCGCCTTCGACGGGATGATGAAGCTGCGCTTGCCAGTCAGCAGACTCTGGTGGACCCAGCCGCTGGCCCCCTGCCAATCGCGAATTTTGCGCCAGTTCTCGTACTCGGCGACGATCTCGACCGGCATACCCTTGCGCTTGAAGACCCAGTCGACGGGATAGCGGGTGCCGGGGCCGGTGCGGATATTGACCTCGTCGGACCGCAGCGAAGCGAAGCGCGGAATGGGCAGGCCGGATCCCTTGCGTTGGGCCGTCGCCGACTTGTCGGGGGCGGCATGAGCACTCCCTCCCGACCCGGGTGAGGCCGACAGAACGGCCGCAAAGGCGGCAAAGGCCAGGCAAAGCGAGACAGACAGTCGGATTCCCATTGCCTTCAATATACCTCAAATCTTCATTTTGGGCGACAAGTACTTGAAAAAGCGCGCTTTTCCGCCGCGTCAGATATCCGGCTCGCTTGCTGGACAAGGCGCTCGGGGAATTGGTAATCGGGCAGTTGTCTTCTGTCGCGCCAGCCCGGTCCTGATCGCCCATGCCGTCCAGTTCAAAGAAAAAGCCGCTGGTGATCGTCACCCGGAAACTGCCCGACGCAATCGAGACGCGGCTCATGGAGCTGTTCGAGACGCGGCTGAATGCGGAAGACCGGCCACTCGACGCCGGCCAGCTCGTCGAGGCCGTGAAGACGGCCGACGTACTGGTTCCCACCGTCACCGACCGCATCGACAGCCGCCTGCTGTCGCAGGCCGGCCCGCGACTGAGACTCATCGCTTCCTTCGGCACCGGCGTCGATCACATCGACCTCGACACGGCGCGCCAGCGCACCATCACCGTCACCAACACGCCGGGTGTTCTCACCGAGGACACTGCCGACATGGCCATGGCGCTGGTGTTGGCCACGGCACGGCGCATGGGCGAGGGCGAACGCCTGGTGCGCGCCGGCAAATGGAGCGGCTGGAGTCCGACCTCGATGCTGGGCGCGCGTCTGCAGGGCAAGCGCATGGGCATCGTCGGCATGGGGCGCATCGGCCAGGCGCTGGCGCGCCGTGCCCGCGGCTTCGGCCTCGCAATCCATTACCACAATCGCAAGCGCGTCCACGCCGACATCGAGCGCGAGCTCGAGGCCACCTACTGGGAGAGTCCCGACCAGATGCTGGCGCGCATGGATATCGTTTCCGTGAACTGCCCGCATACGCCGGCGACGTTTCATCTGCTCTCGGCGCGGCGCCTGAAATTGATGAAGCCGACGGCGATCATCATCAACACCGCACGCGGCGAAGTGATCGACGAGAACGCGTTGGTGCGCATGCTGAAGGCGGGCGAACTGGCTGGTGCCGGTCTCGACGTCTACGAGCACGAGCCGCAGGTCAATCCGAAGTTGCTCGAACTCGAACGCGTCGTGCTGCTGCCACATATGGGCTCGGCCACGCTCGAGGGCCGCATCGAAATGGGCGAGAAGGTCCTGATCAACATCAAGACCTTCGCCGACGGCCACAAGCCGCCGGACCGCGTGCTGGCGACGATGTTTTAGAGGCCGATGATCGGATACTCGCGCTGGTTGATTGCAGGCCGTAGTATCTTGATCGTATGGTTTGTGCTGCCGCGTACTTCCTAGGAGGTTGGCGTGGACGTACTCAAGGATTTCGATTTTCTCCTCGTCTTGTTCTTCATCGTGCCCGGCTTCATTTCGATGCGGGTATATGCGCTGTTGCGGCCGACCGAATCAGGCCCATTGAAAGAGAACATCTACGAGGCGGTGACTTTCAGCGTCATCAACTACGTATTGATGGAGTGGACCGTCCCACTGGCAAGAAAGTATGGCACGACTGCCGACGGGGCGGTTCCGAGGCTGTTATTGCTCGCTGCGGCTTTCGTGATCGTGCCGGCATTGCTTCCGATTGTGCTGAATTTTGTTCTCGGGAAGCTGGAACACCGGGGATACGTCCTACGGCGCGCAAAATCCGCGTGGGACAATTTCTTCCTGCGTCGACAGTCCTGCTGGATCATCGTTCATTTGAAGGATGGCCGCCGGATGGGTGGCTACTTCGGCCGCAGATCTTTCGCCAGCTTGTATCCAAGCTCCGGCCATCTATATGTCGAAGAACTTTGGAGCCTTGGACCAAATGGCGAATTCGAGGCTCCGATCGACAGAAGTGAAGGGTTGATTCTTCGTCCAGGCGACTATCACTTGGTCGAGGTATTCAAGGAAGCCTAGGAGGACACATGAAAAAGATTGCCGGTCGTTCGGAAGGCGGCCTGAAATTCTACATCGAAAAGGGCGGCGTAAGTCCGCTTGCCAGCGGCAAGACGCCGGTACCCCCCAAAGGTGGGTCGGGCGTGCCAACAGCCCCGGCGCCGACGGCTCCTTCGGCAGGCGGTGGACCCCAAGCCTCGGGCTCCGCCGGGAACAGAAAGTAGAACGGCCGATCAGTCGCCCTAAAGATCGCCTTCCACCATCTCGCGGCTGCGATCGTCGATCAGGACGTCGCGCGTCGAGCGGCCGACCTGGGCGCCGATCAGGATGGTGAGCGATGTCCAGTACATCCACACCATGATGGCGGCGAAGCCAGCCGTGGCGCCGAAGGCCGAGGTGAGCTGCGTCACTTCGAAATAGAACACCAGCGCGCGGTTGCCGGCGGCGAACAGGAGCGCGTTCACGGCGCCGCCGATCAAGGCGTACTTCCATGGTACGCCGCCAGTCGGCAGCCACTTGTAGATCAGGGTGAAGAAGGCCGAAAGAATGCCGTAGTGCACGGACGCCGACATCGCCGGCCCGATCCATTCGCCGAGGATCGGAAAGCGCTCGAGGACGCCGGCATAGGCCGAGATCAGCACGCTCGCCAGGATGACGACGATGAGCAGGATGCCCAGCACCACCATGAGGGCGACGGCGAGCAGGCGGGATTTTATGCTCGCCAGCACCGGGTGGACGTAGAGCCCTTTGCGACCGCTGCGCCAGATCGCGTCGATGCCGTCATCGAGCTCCACGAAGACGCGCGTGCCGGTATAGAGCAGGACCGCGGCGCCGATCAGCGCCGCAATGCCGCCGCCCCGGAAGAGATCCTGCGAGGCAAAGCGGCGGATGCTGTTCAACTGGTCGGGGGCCACGACCGTGCCGAGGGCGTCGAAGATCGTCTGCTGCGCCATCAATTTTCCGACGAACGGCTCGGCGATGGCGATGCTGAAGATCATGATCGGCCCGATCGCGAACATCGTGTAGAACGCCATCGCCGCGGCCGAGGTCGAGAGCCGGTTGCTGAAGTAGCCGTAGCCGGCCGAGTAGGCGATGCGCCAGAGTATGGTGATCATGGATCAGTGTGGATGGGGGTCAGCGCCGATGGGGTTCAGCGCAGATGGGCGACGGCATTGGCATAGTACGCGAGCAGGGGCCGTTCGGTTGCTGCTGCCGCGAACAATCCCTCCGCGCTTTCATCGACCAGGCGGCGCAGTACCAGCATTCGCAGGCCGACGTGGAAGGCGTAGTCGCGGTCGCCGCGCGGCACGTAGAGCTTTGCGCCTTTGGCTTCGAGGTGCGCCATCAAATCGGAAACGCGACTCTTGAGTTCGAGTTCATCCAGCGGCCCCTCATTGCCATCGAGGGCTTCGAGCAGGGCCGTGGTGATCAGCGACACCGGCAACACCGGCACGAGGCGGGCAATCTCACCCATCACGTCGTGTGCCAGGCGACCCACGATCTCGAACCGCTGTTCCTTGTCGAGGCCGCGCAGGTCGCCTCCGGTTGCGCGGGCATGCTGGGCCAGCCAGTCGCGCGCCGAGATCAGGCCGCCGAAATTGACGCAGGCGTAGCCGAAACGGAACCAGCGTCCGCGCAGCATCAGGCCGAGCTGGCGGAACCAGAAGGCAAGCGTGGTCCGGGCCGCGAACCAGATGCCGCGCTTGGGTGCATCGCGTTCGAGCGAGCGCAGCAGGGTGCGGTCCTCCAGGACACGGTCGTAGTTGAGCGCCACGGGAACGAAAACGATGTCGTTCGCTCCCTTCGGGTCGAACGACTTTAGCATGTAGTCGAACAGGCCGAGCTTGGGCTCGCGCAGCCGCCCGTCGCGCGACAGCCCGCCCTCCGGGTACATTGCTTGGGCGACGCCGGCTTCGGTCGCCATGTGGACGTAGCGCTCGAGTACGCGGCGGTAGATCGGGTTGTTCGAATTGCGCCGCACGAAATAGGCGCCCATCGAGCGGATGAGCTGCTGCAGCGGCCAGATGCGCGCCCATTCGCCGACCGCGTAGCTGAGCGCCGTCCGTTCGGCGGCGAGAAAGGCCACCAGGACATAGTCCATGTTGCTGCGGTGGTTCATGACGAACACCACGGCGGTATTCGGCGGCACGCCGGCCAGCGTGCGTGCGTCGGCGAAACCGAGGCGAACGCGGTAAAGAAAGCGCGCCACGGTGCGGGCGATCGAATAGCCGACGCGGAAGTAGATGTAGGCGTTGAAGGTCGGCACGATCTCGCGCGCGTAGCGATGGACTTCGGTCATCGCCGCTTCGCGAGGGATACTGTTGGCGCGCGCATAGTCGTTGGCGGCGGCAACCACCTGCGGGTCGTAGACCAGCCGGTCGATCAGCACCTGGCGCTTGGTGAGCTGGAACGGCTTGATCTCGACATCGAGCCGCCGGTTGACGCGGTCGATCAGGCGGTTGAGGCGTCGGCGCAGGAACCAGCGGCCGCTCGGGATCAGCAGCCGGTCGAGCAGGGACCACAGCGCGAAGGCGGCAATCGGCAGGAACAGCCAGAGCGGAACGGTGACCGGCTCGCCCATCGCCCTGCTCGCCGGTTCTAGTACTGCTTGAGGCCGATGCCCGCGATGACGACCATGACCGAGGTGGCCGCCAGCACCAGGGTCGTGCCGGTGGCGCCTAGGAAGCGACCGCCCGGGATCACGCCGATCATGCCGCCGGCATGCAACGCGCGGGAAACCAGCAGAACGACGGACAGGGCGGCAACCAGGCCGAAGCCGTAGAAGTCGCTCACGATGTAGATCAGCAGCAGGCAGAGCGGGGCGAACTCGATCAAATTGGCGTGTGCGCGGATGGCGGCCAGCATCTCGGGATCGCCGCCGTCGCCCAGGCTGATCTTCTTCTTGCCGCGCAGGCGCGCGATGTTCACGGTCAGGATCACCGCCAGCAGGCCGATCAGGCCGGCACAGACGAAAAACACAGGCATTGGCCGAAGCTCCCCCTCGATTTGGCGGTATTGTATGGCCATATCGCCCAGAGACGAAACTGGTCGGACTGGGCGCGGCAGCGGAATAGGTTCAAACGGACCGCGGGCCTCCAGGCCCGCCTCATTGAGCATGCGCGGGCCTGGAGGCCCGCGGTCCGCAAGAGTAGTTTGCGCCCTTACCTGATCTGCGCGTCGAGCGTTTCCACGAACCGATCCAGTTCTTCCTCGGTGTTGTAGACGTGCACCGAGGCGCGCATGACGTTCAGCAAGCCACGGCCTTTTAGGTCCAGGCGCGAGGAGAACTGCGTCGAGACGCTGACGTTGATCGCCTGACTACGCAGCGCCATCTTGAGCGCGTTGTGATCGGCGCCCTCGACAGCGAAGGTCACGATGGCGCCTCTCACCTTGCCAAGGTCGGTCACGGTGACGCCTTTCAGCGGCGTCAGCCGCGCGCGCAGGCTATCCGCCAGATCGCGCAGGCGGGCCCAGATCGCTTCCATGCCGAGCTCGTTCGCCTGGTCGACGGCGGCCTTGAGGCCGATCACGCCGGCGAAATAGCGCTCCCAGTTCTCGAAGCGTTTGGCATCGCCCATCACCGTGTAGGCATTGTCGTCGGTCCAGCGGGCAGCGTGATTGTCCAGGAACACCGGCTCGATGTGCTGGGTGGTGCGGGCCTTGGCGTAGAGGAAGCCGGTGCCGCGGGGCCCGCGCAGATATTTGCGGCCGGTCACCGACAGGAAGTCGCAGCCGATCTTGTTCACGTCGACCGGGAGCTGGCCGACCGACTGGCAGGCATCGAGCAGGTAGAGGACACCGGCATCGTTGGTGATCTTGCCGACGGCCTCGGCCGGCTGCACCAGGCCGCCCTGGGTTGGGACGTGCGAGATCGACACCAGCCTGGTGCGCTTGTCGATGGCGCGCTCCAGCGCGCCGAGGTCGATCTGGCCGTGCTTGTCGTCGGGAACGACCACGATCTCGGCCCCGGTCTTCTTCGCCACCTGCAGGTAGGAGATGTAGTTGGACGAATATTCGCTGACGCAGGTCAGGATGCGGTCGCCCGGTTTGAAGTCGAGCGAATAGAAGGCCATGTCCCAGGCGCGCGTGGCGTTCTCGATGAAGGCGATCTCGCCCTCCTGGGCGCCGATCAATCGGGCAACCGAGGGATAGAAGCCGTCCAGCGTCTCGCGCGCCCGGTCGGCCGCCTCGTAGCCGCCGATCTCGGCTTCCAGCCTCAGATGGCCGAGCGTGGCGTCCAGCGTGCGCTGGCTGGGCAGCGCGGAGCCCGCCGCATTGAGATGCAGCACATGGGCGCAGCCCGGTGTTTCGGCCCGGAGCCGGGCGATATCGAGGCTCACGTCGGAATTCTCCCTGCTGTATGATCTTGCTGTATGATTCTGGCCATGTCGCTGTCGGACATCGTGCGTCGTCTCGTCCTGCCTAAAGCCGCGCCGGAGCCGGAGCAACTGACCATTGCTCATGCCGGCGATACCCTGTCGGTAACGTTCCTGCGCTCCGCCCGCGCCCGGCGCGCCTCGTTGCGCGTCGATGCCGCCCGGCGGCGCATCGTGCTGACGGCGCCGCTCCGCATGGCGCGCGGCACGGCGGTCGATTTCGCCCATGCCCAGGCGGGATGGATCGCGGCCCGCCTAAAGCGCCTGCCGGCGCACCGGCCCTTCGTCGATGGCGCCGAAGTGCCGCTGTTCGGCGCACCGCACTTGATCCGCCATCGCCACGATCGCCGGGGCACGGTGTGGCGGGAAGGGTTGGAAATCCATGTCGCGGGCAAGTCTGAGCATCTGCCGCGCCGGCTGCGCGACTGGCTGACGGCAGAGCTCAGGAACGAGCTGGTGCCGCTGGTGCACGCCAAGGCCCGGAGCGTCGAACGGCCGGTGAAGCGCATCACCTTGCGCGACAGCCGCTCGCGCTGGGGAAGCTGCGGGCCCGATGCGACGCTGTCGTTTTCCTGGCGGCTGGTGTTCGCGCCGCCCGAGGTGCTGGACTATCTGGTCTCGCACGAGGTCGCCCATCTCGTGCATTTGAACCACGGCCCGCGCTTCTGGGCGCTCGCCCGCACGCTCTGCGTCGTGCCGATCGAGGGACCGCAGACCTGGCTCAAGAAGAATGGCGAGGTCCTGCTGCAGTACGGCGGCTGAAGCCGTGCGTTACGCCGAGGGAGGGCCACGAAAGACGTAGATCGGGCTCGACCAGATCAGATGGCCGTCTTCCTGGGTCAGGCACACGTAAAGGGCGTTGTCGCCGGCAGCCTTGAGCGCGATGTGGCGGGACAGCTTGACCTCGCGATGCGGGTTCTCGTCGGGCAGACGGAAGACGCGGATGCGGCGCTTGATGCCGCCGGCGTCGAACACGAGATCGTCGCGGCCGATATCGGCGACGGCGATCTCGGCTTTCACCAGCGCCGTGTCGATCTTCAGAACGCCTGCCACCGGGTCGGCCAGCCAGGCATCGAAGCCGCCGAAGCCGCCGGTCGTGAGCGCCGTCCATGACAGGGTGCCGGGGCCGGTCTGCTCGATCTTCCTGTCGAGGTTCCACATGTTGATCGGCGCAAAGCGGGCGAAGCTGTTGCCTTCGAGCGTGCAGCCGCCGTCCCAGACGGTCTGGCGCCCGCGCCCGCGATACTCCGAGCCTTCCCAGATCACCCGGATGCGCCGGCCGAGGGCGGCCTCGTCGTAGGGCCGCCACGTCTCCAGCACTTCTAGGCCATTGCGGATTTCGAGCCGCTCGATCGGGGCCGACGCCTGTGCCTCGATGGTGAATTCCACCGCCTGGTCGGTCGACTGCACGATGTCGCCCATCATGGCGCTGCGGCCGCGCGTGTGGTGCGCGGCGCCGAGATTCGGATCATCGGCGTAGATCATCGCGTCCGACCCGAACGAGGCGCGCACATCCAGCACCATCCGACAGCCGGTGGTGGCGTAGTGATGGCGTCGGCGCAGGGCGTCGAACAATCCGGCGCGCGACAGGTCCGTGGCGAGCAGGCACGACAGGCCGCCGTAGGCGCCGAACAGCGAGGCACCGGGATGGCTGGCCCCATGGCGCCCCTTGTGGCCATCGGAGTTGGCGAGAATGCCGATGCGGTAGCCTTGCTCCAGCGCGTCCTGGACGAGCCACTCGAAAGTGCCCCAGTCGGAATGGACTTCTACGGAGCGCTCGATGCGTGCGTCATGCGCCATCTTGATATCGGCGTAGCGACCGCCGATGTGGGCGAAGACGACGCAATCCTCGTTCTTCAGAGCCTGGAAGAGTTGCTCGGCGCTGTTGGAATCGCTCGACACATCGGTGATGTCGTCGACCAGGGCGTGCGACGAGCGATGGATCTGCCGTCCCTCGTGCATGAACATGACATTGCGGTCGCCGCCCAGGCCGGTGTTGCCCGACCATTCGTAGCCCGGAAAAATGACGAACCGGCCGTCTTGGTTGTACTCGCGCGTGAGCTTGTTCAGCTCGTTCCAGAACGGCGTGGTGATCTGGAAATCGTTGCCTTGGTGGCTCATGCCGTCGAGAAACGCCCGGTCGCGCGCGAACTCGATCAGTTCGCGCGCCGAGTTCGTTCCGATCGTCTCCTCGGACTGGCCATGCAGGTCGCACCAGTAGGACCGAAGCGGCGGGTCGGCCGCGACGCGCAGCGGGTTGCTCCGGCAGAGCACGCGGCCGCCCGAATCGAGCACGTCGATCAGCAGGTCGCCCGGCTGGTCCATCGAGAGGCCATCGATCGATCTGGCCGCCTCGCCGCGGCGCATCGAAAAACCCGGCGGCAGGCCGTGGACCGGGAGATTGGCGCGGAGCGAGAAGGTGCCCTCGACCTGGTCGCTCGGGTTGCCCCATTTGTCCTCGCCCTTGAAGCCCAACCGGAAGGTCTCGCCGGTCTTGCGCAACGTCGGCAGCAGGGCCTTCCACGACACGGCGGGGCCGGCGACGACAGGGAACGTCGGCTGGGTCGGCAACTCGACGTAATTGTAGGTCGCGAAGGCGTCGACCAGCACGCGGAACTCGAAGGTCGATTCCACGAAGGTCTGCATGCGCATGCCCGGCGAGCCCTGCCGGCGGTCGCCGAAGCGGACCGTGATCGTGTCGCCCTCGTTGAGGAAGCCGCGCATCACCCGGATGAACAGGGTCTTGTCCCACGGCCGGATGTTCATCTTCGGATCGTAGCGCACGTCGAGCACGGCGCCGTTCGAGGCCTCGACGGTGGTGTAGTTCGCGGCCTTGGGATCGCTCCATTGCGGCCGGCCCATGTCGCCCGCAAAGCGCTGGACGATCTTGATCGAGCCGGTGTCGTCGATGCCGAAATATCCCGCCGTATAGACCAGCGTGAACGACTGGAAGCTGCCGGCCTCGACGGGGTCGGTGGGCGAGAGGACGGCGGAGCCCATGCGTTCGGGCAGGTAGGTTGAGTGCGGCACGGTGATCCTTGGCAATGATGGGCCGGGCAGCCGCCCGACCGGTTGTCGCCGGGAAACGACATCCTTGAAGTCGTCGACGACAAGACGTATTAAGTCGTATTATATTCAAGTCAACGAGGAATCGTGCGCGCCCAGCAAGCTAGGCCCTTTCCGTGGATCAAGCCCGAGCGGAACAGCCCCGTGCCGATGCAGACGCAGATCGCGCGTTGGCTCGAACAGCTCATCGTGTCGGGCAGCCTCCGCGCGGGCGATCGATTGCCCGCCGAGGTCGCCCTCGTCGAGCGCCTGGGCGTGAGCCGGGTCACCGTCAGGCTGGCGATGGACGATCTCGTGGCGCGGGGCCTCGTCACACGCTCCCATGGCAAGGGAAGCTTCGTGTCGCCCGCCATGGTGCAGCACGACATCCTTTCCGAGCAGGGCTTCTTCGACATCCTGCTGGCGAAGGCTCCCAGGCCGGAGGCGCGGCTGATCGCGTTCGAGCCCGCCGTGCCGCCCAGGAAGGTAGCGGACCTTTTCGGCCTGCCGCCGGGCCAGAAGGCCATGAGGCTCGATCGACTCTCCTCCTCGGCCGGCCGGCCGATCGTGCTGGCCGCAACCTGGCTTACGCCCGACGCTGCGTCGCTGTCGCCTGCTGACATCGAGGCGATGTCGACTGCCGCCGTACACTCCGTGTTGCTTCGCCATCCGATCGCATCCTCCACCAGCGCCATCGGCGCGGAGCTTGCGGGAGCCACCGTCGCGCGCTGCCTCGGCGTCGGCGCCAGGAGCGCCGTTCTCGTGCTGACGCGAACGCGTTTCGACGCCCAAGGCCGGGTGCGCGAACACAATCGCTTCACGGTCGATCCGTCGGCCTATGAGTTCATTTTTTCGACCAAAGGCGACGTCTCGGTATCGGCCGAGCTGCGGGCAGTCGCCGCCTGACCGGCGACCAGGGCCGGGCAACCAGAGAAGGGGCGACGACATGGAGATGCGTATGCGCTGGACAAGATTGTTCCCCATCCTGCTGTCGGCCGTGGCCTTGCTCACGGGACAGGGCGCCGC
>JAUXST010000186.1 GCA_030679805.1 Reyranella sp.
TTCACCTCGACGCCGAAGGAGAACCTGCTCGCCATCGTCTTCACCGCGGTGCTGATCTTCATCATGGTGGGCGGCAGCTTCTGGATCATGTTCGACCTGCATCAGCGCATGGCGGTCTAGCGCCGGGCAGGCGGTGTCACACCCCAAGGTGTCACACCAAGTTGAGACAAATGTTGTGACACAGGTTGAGCGCCCACCTGTGACTTTGCGTGAATTTGACCCTGCAGCCCCACCTCGGGCGGCCGCAGATGACCATCAAAACAGCTCTCGGACGCGTTTTTCGCGCCTCGGTCCACCCCACTGCCGGACAGTCCTCGGCGGGGGCAGCCTTGTGCTTGCTACTCACGGCTCAGTACCCGGTAAGGGCAAGGCCGCGGGACCTCCCCTCATCCTCCAGGGATACATACCGGCGGGCGCGCCGGGCGGGGCATGGCCAAAATATCGTCTCGGTCTGCCTCCCGACTCGCAGCCCAGGACCCCCAGCGTGACAGGTCACGTGGAGCAAGTGCTGCGAAGGGGACGCATTCCGTCACGATAGGGAGCCGTCTCGATCAAGTGACCGGGCGGCTCGACCTTTGAAGACAGGCCTCGTGCGACGATAGCGGACTTATAGGACGAATCCGGCCAAATCTGCAACTATCCTATCTCAATCCTGCCATGCGTATTCCGCCGGGCTGCTGGCAGTGCCTGCACAGGGCGGCTGCATGCTGTCCTCAAACTCTCGTCATTCTTGTCCGCCAGCGCCACACCGCGACACCCGCCCAAATGGCCTCGACAAGGCCGAACGGCCACGCGCCTTGCAGGAAGCCGTAGGCCGATCCCAGGGCGCAGGCCCCCGCGAAGGCCAGGATGTAGAGCGGGCTGCGGCTCTCCAGGGCATAGAAGACCAGCATGAGGGTAACGGCGACGAGGCCAAAGACGGTGAGGCTGTCCATCCTTCAAGGCTAGAGCGCAATCGCCGCCGGATCACGACCCAAAAAGGCTCATCACGGCCTTCAGGAGAGCGTCGCTGCCGTGGAAGTGCTCATAGGCGGCGGAACGCAGGATGATCACGACCGCCACGATCAGGGCCAGGCACAGCACCGCCCGCACCAGCCGCACGGCCTTTGCGACCGTCGGCGCCAAAGCCGGGACCTCCGGATGAAATCTGCTGCTCATCGACATATCGACCTCCATAAAACTCACGCCGCCCGCGGCCTTGCCGCCGGACGCGCCGACACGACCCGCAGGGCTTCCTCCTCCTCGAGCGGCGCGATGGCCTTCAACACCGCGGAGAGGTGCGCGTCGGCCAGCGGGCTGAGCGGTGTCAGTGGCAACCGCAGGCCGTCGACCATCAGGCCGAGGCGATGCAGCGCGCGTTTGACCGGGATCGGATTGGCTTCGAGGAACAGTGCCGCATGCAGGGGCGCCAGTATCCTTTCGAGGCCGGCGATGGCTTTGGGCTGGCGCTGATCGCAAGCCTTGTGGAGCGCCCAGCACAGCGCCGGCGTCACGTTGGCCGTCACCGAGATGCAGCCGTCGCCGCCGGCCAGGCGGAACGCCGCCTGGCTGGCATCGTCGCCGGACAGCAGCGCGAAGCGGTCGCCCAGCCGGCGGCGCAGGCGGCCGACGCGTGCGACATCGCCCGTGGCGTCCTTGAGCCCGACGATCCGCGGCAGTTCGGCCAGTCGCCTCACCGTCACGTCGGCCAGCGCGCAAGCGGTGCGCGACGGCACGTCATAGAGGATGAGGGGAATCCCCACCGCGTCATGGATCGCCTGGAAATGGGCGATCAGGCCGGCCTGGGTCGGCTTCAGGTAATAGGGCGTGACGCACAGCAGCGCCTGGGCGCCGGCCGCCTCGGCCGAGCGCGCGAGTTCGACGGATGTCTGGGTGTTGTTGCTGCCGGCGCCGGCAATCACCGGCACCCGCCCCGCCGCCGCGGCGACGGTCGCCGCCACGACGGCGCGATGCTCCGCCGACGTCAGCAGGGGCGCCTCGCCGGTCGTGCCGCAGGGAACCAGCGCCGCCGTGCCGCAATCGATCTGGCGATGGCAGAGTTTCTCGAGCGCGGCGAAGTCGACGCGGCCGAAGCGGAACGGTGTCGGCAGCGCGACGCACGAGCCGCGAAGGGCGAATTTCATCTTTTCCATGACACGTCTCCTCAAGGCATGAGAGCGGCGTTCACGCCGCCAGCGCGAAACCGGGCCGGGCGCCCAGCACCAGGCGCCGCGCCTTGTGGTCGAAGGCAATGACGTCGAGGCCGAGTGCCACGGCACGGTCGCGGATCGACTGCAGGCCCCGGCGACAGACGCAGTTCGAGCCCTCGACGACGACGAGGCCGGTGACGCCGATACGCGAACGCGCGGCGTGAAGCGCATCGTCGAGTTCGCCATCGCCCTGCACGTCCACGATCCAGGCCAAGTCCGCCGCCTCGCGATCGGGCGACGGCGTGCCGGGGCGGAGCGAGCGTACGGCCGCGCAACCGCGCTGCAGGAGCGCCAGCAGAAGCGGCAAGGTGTGGTGCCCGATGAGCGCAACATGCGCGCTGAGCGGCAGATGCGCGACCGCCATGATGCGATCGACCCGCGCCGTGGAGGACGCGTCGTCGATCGCGGCGGTAGACGGAGGCTCGCCTTCGACGATGTTTTGGACCTGGACCGACATGACACTACTCCTCGTCGTTACTGTTGAACCGTGCCGGCCGTCCCGCGGGCCATCGGCGGGCAGCCGAAATAGATCCGGCAATGGAGCCGGGAAGGGCCGGTGTTGCTCGCAAGCTCGACCTTGGATTCACTCGAAGGCGGCGGGCGCGGGCGTTCGCGCGACTTGTCCGTCGGCGCCTCGCACTGTTCCGCGGGCTCAGCCCCTGCAAGACCGACGAGGATCGGGCCGCCACACAGCAGAACGGCGGCGAGAGCGAAGATCGTGGTCAGACGTGCGGCGATCGGCATCGGCTTGCGCCCTTTGCATTCGCCGCGAGGTCTTGCCTCGGGGCGGTCACTGGGACGCCCGAACACCTAAGCGCATGGACATATGAATTCGAGAAGGATGGTGCCGGTCCGCCATAGCCGCCGCATAAATTCGAACGCTCGGCAGCGGCGTAGAGGCCGGGTACCGCCGGCAACGACCAAGGGCAAATACCTACGCCGCCCCTATTGAAATCGCGCCGGAAGCACATGGAAAACATATGGGGCAATGCCCGAATATTGCTTCATGACATTGACGCAAGCACGCATTTGGGCCGGCTCTGTCACCTCGGTGGGGGTGATCGGCTTCGTAGGTCTGCTTGTCGCGGGCAGCTTCATGCCGGACGAGGCGGAGTTCCTGCGGATCTCGGCGTTTGTCTGGTTCTTCGCCTTCGGCGCCGCCAGAATCGCCTTGTCGCACATCCTTGCCAAACGCCGGAGGGCGAGGGGTCAAAGGCCTGCGAAGGGCTCGTCCAAGCCCTAACCCTGGTGAGCCCTGTGCTGGAGCAGATGGATATTCGACTTCCCTGTCTCAGAATGTCTTGCTGATACCGACGATGACGCGGCTGGCGCAGTTTTGCGTGCCGAGGCAGTCCTGAACGCTGAGGTTGGTGCCGGTGTAGGCGGCGGTGAAGTCGAAACCGTAGAGGGAGACGATGACGCCGGCCTGCCAGTCCCAGTAGTTGTTGTTGGGAATGCCGTAGTTGGTGAAGCGTTCGACATACTGGTTGCCGAGCGTGCCGAAGGCCTTGAAGGCGACGTTCTCGTTGACCTTGAGGAAGGGCAGGGGCACGGCGATCTGGCCCCACTTGTACCAGGCGATGCCGGAGTTGGCGAAGAAGTTGGGGCTGTAGCGGACGGCGCCGGTGACGGCGGCGACACCGAAATCGTAGCCGGCGACGAAGCTGAACTCGTTGTTGCCGTACATCAGGCTGTCGGGCGTGCCGGGGTAGTTGTAGCGGGTGTAGCCGAGATCGAGGAGGAGCTTGTCTTCGAGCAGCTTCAACCTGAAGCCGGCGTTGATGTCGATTTCGGCGGCGGCGCCGGTGCCGGGGAAGTTCACGTTGCTGCCCCAGAAGCCGGCATAGGCGGTGAGCGGGAGCTTGTCGCTGAAGGTCGGGGTCTCGTAGACCGCCGAGGCCTGGACGGCGACCTGACGCTGGGTCTGCGAGATGCCGCGATAGGAGTAGTCGTTGAGCGCCGCGATGGTGGCTGTGAAGGTGCCGCCAAACGGCGCCTTCCAGGTCTCCTTCTCGGG
>JAUXST010000191.1 GCA_030679805.1 Reyranella sp.
TCCACTTCTTCCTTCAGCTCGCCGAGGCGCGTGTCGTCGAATTTCGGTCCATCAAATTCCGGAGTCATCGTCTCTCCTCAAAGCCTGAGCTGGCGGGCCGCCATGCGGGCGCGGTCCTCGACGCTGAACGTCATTATCCTGCGGACCTTCTGGTCGAACTTCATGCCCACGGCTTCGGCGCAAGCAGCAAGTGTGCCGGTCTCGGCCTCGAACAGGAAGTGCGTGAAGACCATCGTCTTCGCGGTGGATGCGGCGAGACCGCTCATCACCACGGCGAGGTCGCCGGCCCGCAGCGGGCGGCGGTAGTGGTTCAGCATCTCGACCACCACCGAACCTTCCTGGCGTTCCTGCATGGCGGCGCGATCGAAGCCAAGATGATTCCACAACACCGGCGCCCCGTCTGAATAGCGGCCGAACTGATGGCGCGGCAGGAATTCAGCCCTCTCGTCGCATTGGTCGGGCGTGATCACGGTGCGGCCGACCTCGATCAGGCCCGCCACGCGCGCCGCCTCGAGCGTGAGATCAGGAAGGGCGAGCGTGCCGACGCTGCGCGGCCGTGCCGCCTCCGGAAGTTCCATGCGGGCCGCCTTGGCGCGGGCACGGAAGGCATCGGGCCACGGCCGGTCGCAGACGATGCGGCGCCGGACGGTGGCGGCGATGCCCGCTTCCGCCGGATTGCGGATTTCATGATAGGCGAGGAGATGACGCTCGCCGACCTCGACCGGTGCGGACCAGACCTCGACCGCGTCAACCACGCGGAACTCCCGGAGGTAGCGGACGTGGTCCTCTGCGGCTGTCACGGTGAGGCCCGCTGCCCGCTGCGCGCGCGGCCCGAGCCCGAGTTGGGCAAGCAGGTGCGCCGACGCCTCGTGGCCGAACTGGGTGTAGAACTGCACGTTCAAATGGTCATTTTCGTCGCACTGCCAGGTGTTCACGGCGGTGCTGAAAGTCGGCGTCAATTCGGGCATTGGCACGCGGAGCACTCTCTGCTGTCTGTGGATGGCCGCCCAAATGGCCGAAAAAGCCACAGAAATCGACATTTTTCGCAGGTTCCGGGCTTGCGGGATGACGATTCGTGGATAACCTTGCGCTCGCCAGCGCTGTCCTGGGGCGTCAGGAAGACGCTGGTGTAACGAAAAAACGTAAGGGACCCCTCCACTATGGCTACCAAAACCACTGTTCCGACTGTCCCGCTGTCCAAGGTCGCGGCCGAGCTGGCCGAGAAGACGGGCATGACCAAGAAGGACGCCACCGGCGCCCTCGATGAGTTCATCGGCTTGGTCGTGCGGCATCTCAAGAAGGGCAACAAGGTCCGCGTTACGGGCCTCGGCATCTTCCAGGTTCGCGCTCGTCCGGCGCGCATGGGCCGCAACCCGGCCACCGGCGAAGCGATCAAGATCAAGGCTTCGAAGAAGGTCGCCTTCCGCGTTGCCAAGGATCTCAAGGAAGCGATCTAACGCGGTTCCGAACGAAGATCGGGCGGGCGCTGGCGCGAGCCGGGCCCGCCCTTCTTTTTGTCTGGTTCCTTTTTCCGGGTTCGTTTTTCTCCGGCTGGTTTTTCTCAGGCCGGATCGTGGCAGCAAACGCAGATCTTGTTGCCGTCGGGGTCGCGGAAGTAGGCGCCGTAGTAGTTCGGATGATACTGCGGCCTGAGCCCGGGCGGTCCGTCGTCGCGCCCACCGGCGACGAGAGCCCGGCGATGGCAGGCATCGACCGCCGCGCGATCGGGCGCCAGCAGCGCCACCATCTGGCCGTTTCCGGCCGTGGCGGCTTCGCCGTCGAACGGACGACCGATCAGGAACAGCGGTCGCGCGGTGGCTGTCGGCATCCAGCCCGCCCACGATCTCCCATGCTGGTTTTCGCACTCGCAGAACTTCAGGGGAAAGCCCAGCGCGTCCATCACGTCGGTGTAGAAGGCGAAGGCACGGTCAAAGTCGGTCACGCCGACATGCACATGCGAGATCATCACGTGGCTCCTCACCGCGAGCATCCGCAGCGCGGCATTGATGGGCCGGGAACCGGCCGGCGCTTGGAATTCTTTGCCGGCGTCGCCGCAGCCTAGTACTAGTATAGGCGCTCCCGCGCGCGCACCGGCATGAACCTGTTTTATTTCCTGAAGCTTCTGGCCCAATTGGCCCTGCCGCCGGCATCGCTGGCGCTCGGACTGCTGGTTGCCGGCGTGCTCATGCTGGTGGGCCTGCGCCGCCTCGCCCGCGTCGTGGTGGCGCTGGCGATCGCCGAACTCCTTGTGCTCGCGATGCCGCCGGTGTCCGATTTCCTGATGGCGTCGCTACAGGATCAGACGCGCGTCCACGCCAAGGCGGCGCCGGCCTGCTGCTACGATGTGATCGTGGTGCTGGGCGGCGGCATCGCGCCCGCCAGGCCACCGCATATCCCCGATCCACACCTGACCGATTCCGCCGACCGGATCTGGCACGCCGCCCGTCTTTATCGCCGCGGGCTGGCGCCGCGCATCATCGTAAGCGGTGGCGGCAGCGCGGAGATGTCCGAAGCCGTGGCGATGCGCATGTTCCTGACCGATCTCGGCGTGCCGGCCGAGGCGATCGTCATCGAGGGAGCGTCGCTCAATACGATCGAGAACATTCGCCAGGTGCGAATGCTGGTGAAAGACGGGCGCATCGCCCTGGTGACGTCGGCCTCGCACATGCCGCGGGCGCTGCGACTGGCGCGAACCGCCGGCCTGAACGTCGCGGCATTCCCGACCGACTGGGCCCCTCTCGAGGAGGAGCGCTTCTGGTGGCAGAACTGGGTCCCGTCGCTGAATTGCCTTTCGATCTCGTCGGTCGCGTTGGTGGAGATCATGGCCAACACCTTCGATCGCCGCGGCGACAGTCTGGCGTTATGACTACGGCTTTGCGTCTCGACCGCCGCATGGTCCTACGCGCGGTCGCGGGTCTGACGCTCGGGGGGCCGCTGCTGGTGCCGCTCGCCCGCCCGCCGCGGGCCCAGACCCTCGACCGTGTGAGCTTCCAGACCGACTGGCGCGCCCAGGCCGAGCACGGCGGCTACTATCAGGCGATCGCCGCCGGCCTCTACCGCAAAGCCGGCATCGAGTGCGACCTCCGCCAGGGCGGGCCCAGCCTCAACATCGGCCAGCTTCTGCTCACTGGCCGCGTCGACATGATCATGTCGAACAGCTTCGAGGCCTTCACCTACGTGCGCGAAGGCGCGCCGTTCTTCACCATCGCCTCGATCTTCCAGAAGGATCCGCAGGTCTTGATCGGCCATCCCGGCTCGGGCCTCGACGGGTTCGATAAGCTCAAGGGGCGCACGCTGCTGATCGGCAACGGCGGGCGCGTGACCTACTGGCCTTTTCTCAGGAAGAAGTACGGGCTGCGCGACGAGCAGCTCCGGCCCTACACCTTCAACATGGCGCCGTTCCTGGCCGACAAGAACGCCGTGCAGCAGGGGTTCCTGTCGTCCGAACCCTATTCGATCGCCCAGGCGCTCGGCCGGCCGCCCGAGGTGCTGCTGATCGCCGATGCGGGCTTCAGCGCCTACCAGACCACGATCGCGATCTCGCGCAAGATGGCGGCGGACAAGAAGGAGCTGGTCCAGCGATTCGTCGACGCCACGCTCGAGGGCTGGGCGCAGTATCTCAAGGGCGGCCCGGCGATCTCCGCCGCCAATGCGCTCATCAAGCAGGCCAATCCGGATCAGACCGACGACCGCATCGCCTATGCCATAAGGGTGCTGAACGAGCGCGGCATCGTGCTGTCGGGCGACGCGCTGAAGGACGGAATCGGCGCCATGAGCAGCGGGCGCTGGGCGGCATTCTACGACTCGATGGTCGACGTCGACGTTCTGCCCAAGGGGCTGGACGTCGCCAGGGCCTATACGCTGGAATTCGTGAACAAGGGCATCGGCAAGCCGACGTAGCTGTCGAATGGGCCGTCGAACCGGGAGGAACAGGCAAATGCATCAGGTCAGTGAAGAGCACGGGATGTTGCGCGAGCTGGTGAAGAAGTTCGTCCGCAACGAACTGATGCCGCTCGAGAAGAACGTCCTCGAACGCTTCGCCTCGGGGCAGCCGGCGGCGCTCAACGACGAGGAGAACGCCAGGCTCTTCAAGCAGTGCAAGGAACTCGGCCTGTGGGCGCTCGACGTGCCGGAGGAGGTGGGCGGCGCCAACCTGCCGGCCGTGGCCCTCGTCGGCGTCAACGAGGAGATCGGCTACACCTGCGTGCCCTTCACCTTCCCGCCTGACTCACCCAACCTGCACATGCTGCTGGTCACGGCCAATCCCGAGCAGCGCAAGAAGTACCTCGAACCCTATGCTGCGGGCCTTACCAGCTCGGCCATCGCCATCTCCGAGCCGGGCGCCGGCGGCGATCCGGCCGGCATGAAGACCAGGGCGGTGAAGGACGGCAACGACTGGGTGATCAACGGCCGCAAGATCTGGATCAGCCGAATCGCCAAGGCCGACTTCACCATCGCCATGGCGGTGACCGACACCGCGCTCGGCTCCAGAGGCGGCATCACCGCCTTCCTGATCGACAAGGGCACCAAGGGCCTGATCGTGGCGCGCGCGATTCCGATGCTGGCCGGCCAGCGCACCTACGAGGTCGTGTTAGAGGATTGCCGCGTGCCCGAGAGCCAGGTCCTGGGCAAGGTCGGCGCCGGCTTCGCGCCGATGCAGCTTCGCCTCACCGTGCGCCGCCTGCAGATGGGCGCCTGGTGCACCGGCATGGCCCAGCGCGCCCTCGATATGTTGGTCGAGCATGCCAACCAGCGTGTCACCTTCGGCCAGAAGCTCGCCGACCGCCAGGCCATCCAGTGGTGGGTGGCCGACGCCGCCATGAAGCTCCATGCCTGCCGCCTCATGGTGATGGACGCCGCCGTCAAGCAGGACGACGGCCGCGACGTGCGCATGGAGGCGTCCATGATCAAGGTCTTCGCCACCGAGATGGCGACCGAGATCATCGACCATGCCCAGCAGGCCTTCGGCGCCATGGGCGTGACGCAGGAACTACCGCTCGCGATGATGGCGCAGAAGGTGCGGACGATGCGTGTCTATGAAGGCCCGTCGGAGGTCCATCGCATGGTGATCGCACGACGCATCCTGGGCGGGCGGTAGGGATTCCTGTCGTCCTGAGTCGCGCGGGGTAACCCCCGCGCTGAAGCGAAGGACCTCATCGCCGCTTGATAGGCCACGAGATCCTTCGCTACGCTCAGGATGACAGCCTATTCTCGGAAGGAGCCACCCCATGACTTACACGCTCGATACCTTCGTCAAGGACGCGCGGGCCGCCCTCAAGGCCCATGCCGGTCCGGCCGGCCGCGAGCAGGTACGCGTGCTCCTGGAGAAGCTGCTGACCGACAAGGCGTTCGTTGACGAGGCCGTCGGTCCCGCGGCGCCGATGGGCACGCGCAAGCTCTACGAGGACAAGGATCTGGGCTTCGTCGTGCTGGCGCACTGCAACGCCCGGCCGCACAAGAGCCCGCCGCACGATCATGGCCCGTCGTGGGCGGTCTACGGCCAGGCGATCAAGCACACCGACATGAGCGAGTTCCGTCGCCTCGACGGCGGCGCCGATGCGGGTGAGGCCAAGCTGGAGCAGGTGAAGCACTACCGCCTCGAACCCGGCCATGCCGGCGTCTACGACGTCGGGGCCATCCACGCCATCGACTATCCCGAGGGCAGCCGCTTCGTGCGCGTGACGGGGCGCGATCTCGACTATGTGCGGCGGTTGAAGTTCGACATGGTCGCCGGCAAGGCGATCACCATCGAAAGCGCGACGGCGGGTGCGGCCTGAGGCACCTGCCGCTACCGTGATGGCCGACCGCGCGGCCGATTCCTGTCGCCCCAGACTTCCATCGCGTCGAGGATGGGGCCGAGCGTAAAACCTTTCTTGGTGAAGGCATATTCGACGTGCGGCGGCACGGCGTTGTGCACGGTGCGGCTGACGATGCCGTCCTTCTCGAGGGCGCGGAGCTGCAGCGTCAGCATGCGCTGCGTGATGCCGGGCACCAGCCGGCGCAGTTCGTTGAACCGCCGCGGCCGGTCTTTCAGCTGGAACAGGATGGTGGGCTTCCAGCGCCCGCCGATCACCCCGACCGTCGCCGTCACCGAACACCACGGGGCCTTGGTCATGGCTCGATCTCCGCACACGTCTCCATGTCTGATACCAAGTATAAAATATGTGCGTACTTATGGAAGAGGAACGGCCGTGATACCGCTGCCGCCATGATCAATCATGCAATCCTCGTGCTCGCTTTCATTGCCGCAATCGGCTGCGGCCTCGTCGGCGGCATCTTCTTCGCATTCTCGTCGTTCGTGATGGCAGCGCTCGGCCGTCTGCCGCCGCACGACGGCATCGCGGCCATGAACGCGATCAACGTCACCGTGATCAACCCGGTGTTCCTGACGGCCTTCCTCGGCACCGGACTGGTGTGCCTGGTGCTGGCTGCGGGATCGACCTTCTGGTGGGACCAGGTGAGCGGCAGGCTCCTCCTGGCGGCGGCCGTGATCTATCTCGCGGGCTGTATCGGCGTGACGATGGCCTTCAACGTGCCGCTGAACAATGCGCTGGCCGCCGTCGCGTTGGGGACGCCGGAAGCGGTCGCCCTGTGGTCGCTCTACCTCGACAAGTGGACCGCCTGGAACACGGTCCGCACGGTGGCGCCCCTCGTATCGGCGGCCTTGTTCATGGCCGCCCTGATCTAGTGCCGGCTGATCCGCGTCGGAGCCTTGCTTCAGATCCAGCGCCTGGTTCGGCGCCGATAGTCGTCGAATGCTGCGCCGAACTTGGCAGTCAGAGCCCTTTCTTCGGGCACGATCTGAAACCGGTTGATGTAGAGAGCGAACAACAGCGGGCCGGCCAGGGCGACGGCGTTCGACAGATAGGCAGCCCATCCGACAAGCACCAGGAAGAGACCCAGGTACATCGGGTTGCGCGTGAAGCGATAGACGCCGGTCGCGACCAGCGACGAGGTGGCGTCGGGCCGGGTCGGATTGACGGTTGTCCGCGCGCGCCGGAACGACACGATTCCGGCGGCGGAGATTGCAACGCCCAGGACAGCCAGTGCGATCGCGACGGCCAGGCGGCCGGGCAGCGCGAAGGCGAGAGCGCCTGACGTGGAGACCGCCAACCACATCGCGACGGCGATGAGCAACGCCACCGCCGGCGGCGGAACCTTCAGTTCGAGAGTTTGCACCACGGCAATCTAGGTCCCGAAGGGGAGATTCGCAAACCTGCGTCCCCCTCTTTGCCCGGATGGTTCAGGCGAGCTTCGCCGCCGCCGCGTCGTTGGCCTTCTGGCGGGTCTGCAACATTCCCGACAGCCGCTCGCGGATGCGTTTTACGCGCTCGGCTCCCGCCTTTTCCGGACTGCCCGAATCGAACGGTGGCTGCGGATCGTATTCCAGGACGAGCTGGATCGACTTGGCCACTTCTTCGCCCGCCAGTTCGGCCGCGACCGTGAGGCCGAAATCGATGCCGGCGGTCACGCCGCCGCCCGAGATGCGGTTGCGGTCGCGCACCACGCGCTCGGCCACGGAAATGGCGCCGAAGGCCGGCAGCATGTCGCGCCATGCCCAGTGGCAGGCCGATTTGTATCCCTTGAGGAGTCCGGCCGCGCCCAGCACCAGCGAGCCGGTGCAAACCGAGGTGACGTAGCGCGCGGTCGCGGCCTGCTTACGCAAGAAGTTGAGCGTCTCCTCGTCGGTCATCAGCGCCACTTGGCCGCCGCCGCCCGGCACGCAGATCACGTCGAGCTTGGGACATTCGGCGAAGGTGGTGGTCGGCACGATCGAGAAGCCGGCGTCGGTCGGCACCGGGGCCAGTGTCTTCCAGATCATGTGCATGACGGCGCCCGGCACGCGCGACAGCACCTGGGCAGGGCCGGTGGCGTCGAGCTGCGTGACGTTGGGGTAGAGCAGGATGCCGATGTGGATTGGGTCGGCCATGGTGATTTCTCCTACGGTACTGCTGTCATCTCGGGCGGAGTAATCTCCGCCCTGGAGCGTAGCGAAGGATCCTTCGCTACGCTCAGGATGACAGAGTTGCTTCTGGCAGAAATGACAAAGATAGTCTATTTTCTGCCAATGACACGACCGCATCGTATGATCATCGTCGCCTACGAGGGCTGCCAGCTCCTCGACGTCACCGGCCCCGCCGCGGTGTTCGGCGCCGCCAACGAAACGCTGACACGGCCGTTCTACGACGTGGTGATCGTCACGCCCGACGGCGGCGCCGTCGTCTCCAATTGCGGCGTGGCGCTGCACTCCAAGCGGATCGGCGGCCAACCCGACACGCTCCTGGTGGCGGGTGGCTCGCGCGGCCTGAAGGCGGCGATGGAGCGCCCGGATCTGCGGCGCTGGCTGCGCAAGGCGGCGCCCGGGGCGCAGCGCTACGGCTCGGTCTGCACCGGCGCCTTCGTGCTGGCGGCGGCGGGTCTCCTGGACGGCAAGCGCGTGGCGACGCACTGGTCGAGTTGCCGGCGCCTCGCCGAACGCTTCGCCGCCCTCGATGTCGATGCCGACTCGCTCTACGTCGTCGACGGCAAGGTCTGGACCTCGGCCGGCGTCACCACCGGCATCGACATGGCGCTGGCCCTGGTCGAGGCCGACCTCGGCGCCGCCACGGCCAACCTGATCGCGCGCCACTTCGTGCTCTACGCCCGCCGGCCGGGCTACCAGTCGCAGTTCAGCCCGGTCCTGCAGGCGCAGACCGCGGCCGAGACGCCGTTCGCCGAACTGATCGACTGGATGCAGGCCCATCTCGACCAACCGCTCGACGTGCCGGCGCTCGCCGCGCGGGCCGGCCTGTCGGAGCGCAGCTTCTATCGCAAGTTCACCGACGCCACGGGCAAGACGCCGGCGCATTTCGTCGAAAGCCTGCGCCTCGACGCGGCGCGCACGCTGCTGGCCGAAGGCTTGCCGCTGAAGGCGATCGCCGGCCAAGTGGGCCTGCGTTCCTCGGCGCGACTCGGCCGTGCCTTCGAGCGCCGCTTCGGCATGGCGCCCAGTCTGTTCCGAGAGATGCACGCGGCGGCCTAGCTTGCTCAAGCTTCGACGGTGGTGTCTGTTACCTATAGTCGCGTCTTCTTAACAAACGGAAACAACTCGGCCAGTGACCCTGTCTCGCGATATGGGGGAAAATGGCAAGATGTCCGGAGTTGCCGAGATCATATCCACCCCTCATCCCGCGCCCGCCGACAGGAAGCCCTGCATTCTGCTCGTGGAGGACGACGCGGAGATCTCGCGCATGCTGGTGGAGGTCCTGTCCGAGAATGGCTTCACTGCCCTGTCTGTGACGTCGGCCACCGAAATGGAGGCGTCCATGGCTGCCGCGACCGTCGACCTCGTCGTGCTCGACATCATGCTGCCGGGTGAGGACGGGCTCAGCATCTGTCGCCGGCTGCGGGCGGCATCGCCCATTCCGATCATCATGCTGACGGCGCGTGGTGCCGATGTCGATCGTATCGTCGGCCTCGAGATCGGTGCCGACGACTACGTTACCAAGCCGTTCAATTCGCGCGAGCTGATCGCCCGCATCCGCGCGCTCCTGCGGCGCGCCCAGGGCGGACACGATGGCTCGCGCCTGCGCGCCCGGCCGCTGGTCTTCTGCGGGTGGCGCATCGACCTCGCGACACGTCAGTTGTGCAATCCCGAGGACGTCCAGGTCGCCATGACGACCGTCGAATTCGACCTGTTGGTCGTCCTCTGCCAGAACCCGGGCCGGATCCTGTCGCGCGACCAGTTGATCGAGCTCACCCATGGCCGCCTGGCGGGCCCGCTCGAGCGCAGCATCGACGTCCACATCAGCCGCATCCGGCAGAAGATCGAGCCGGACCCGCGCGATCCGACCTTCATCAAGACGGTGCGGCTGGGCGGCTATATCTTCACGCCGCTTGTCAGCGAAGCCTGATGCGCTTTCTCGATCGTCTGATACCGCGCAGCATCACCGCCCAGATCACGTACATCGTCGCGATCTCGGTGACACTCGGTCTCGTCGTCGTGATGGCCATCATGCTTTTCTTCCTCGAGGGCAATCCCAGATATAGCGTGACGGCCATGGCGGCTCAGGTCGGCACGGTGACGAGGCAGGCGCAGGCTTCGAAGACCGACGACGAGGTCGCCGCGATCCTTGCCGTTGCCCGGGACACCGGCATCAAGGTGAGGCGCGTGACTCTGAGCGAGCTGGAAATCTCCCATCGGGACTGCTGCCTGTCGATCGAGGCCCTGCTTCTGGTACGCAGGCTGCAATCTCGATGGGGCGTCGATGCTCTGGAAGTCGTTCCTCCTCCGGGCAGCGACCCCGATCAGCTCGCGGTCAAGCTCAACGAGCGCGATGCTCTGCTCTTCGACGGGGTGAGCGCCTTCAGCTTTTGGACGATCGTCCTGGCGCCTCTAGCTTTGACGCTGATCATCGTGTTGCTCTTCGTGGTGCTTCTGTCGATCTACGCCGTGCGCTGGATCATTTCGCCGCTGTCCGCCGTGGCGGCGGCCGCCCAATCCTTCGGACGATCTCCCGACGACGACCGGATCGTGAGCCGCAGCGGACCGCGGGAAATCGTCCAGGTCGCCGATGCGCTCAACGACATGCGCACGCGCATTCGCGCCCTGCTCGACGATCGCACGAGCATGCTGGCCGCCATCAGTCATGATCTGCGCACGCCGCTGACGCGGTTGCGGCTGCGCGCGGAACGGCTCACCGATCCGGTGCAGCGGGAAGGGCAGTTGCACGAGATCGCGCGCATCACGCACATGCTCGACGAGACGCTCAATTACCTGCGCGGCGACGTTCGTTCCGAAAGCCTGTCGCGTATCGATCTGCCGAGCCTGCTCCAGACGGTTTGCGTCGAGTTCGCCGATGTCGGCCATGTCGTCGCCTATGACGGGCCGCCGCGCCTGACCTGGAAGTGCCGGCCGAATGTGCTGGCGCGCGCGATCACCAACATCGTCGACAACGCGACCAAGCACGGAGCCGTTGTCACGGTGTCGCTTCGTCTCCTCGGCGAGCGTGGCGTCGAGATCGATGTCGGCGACGATGGGCCGGGCATTCCGCCGGCGTTGCACGAGAAAGTGTTCGACCCGTTCTTCAAGGGTGATACGGCGCGTGGCGCCGCCGGACGCAGCGGCTTCGGCCTCGGCCTCTCCATCGCGCGCGATGTCGTCAAGGGCCATGGGGGCGAGATCGAGCTTCTCGACCGCGCGCCGCGCGGCCTGATCGTCCGTGTGCGGCTGCCCGGCGAGCCGGCGATCCACCGCGGAAATATCTCTTAACATCACTTAAAACCACGCGGCGCTGCCGGCTCATAAGGTCGAGGCTCTCCTCACCGAGCAAGGCAGGTCTGATCGATGCATATCCTTTCTCCGGCGTTTGTACGCCGGCACTCACCGTATTCCCTCGTCTTCGGTCTCATTGTCGCTTTTCTGTCGCTGTCGCCCTCCGCTCACGGCCAGCCAGCCAACGATCCGTTCGCATCCAACGGCAAGTCGAGCGCTTGGGCGGTGACGCTGGGGGCGGGGGCGGCTGTCCGGCCGACTTTCGAAGGCAGCGACCGCTACTTCGTCTCCCCGGTGCCGCTCGTGAGCATCAGCTACAACGACATGATTTCGTTCGACACGTCGGGACTGAACGCCTACTGGCGCAACGGCAGCCTGCAGATCGGCGGTGGCCTGACCTACAATCTCGGCCGCCTCGAGGGCAGCAACAGCGTCTTCACCCAGGGCGACGAGCGGTTGAACGGGCTCGGCAACATCCCGGCCACGGCGGGGCTGCGGGCCTTTGCGAACTACAAGCTGGGGCCCGTCGTGCTGGGCGCCACGCTCACCAAGTACCTTGCCGACGGCAACAACGGCCTGCTGATCGACGGTCTTGTCGAGATGCCGTACCAGCTGGGCGAGCGGACCACGCTGACTGGCCGGCTGTTCGCCACCTGGGCCGACCAGAGCTACATGCAGACCTGGTTCGGCGTCACCGCGGGGCAGGCGGTCAACTCCGGCTACGCCATCTACCAGGCCGAGTCGGGCATCAAGAATGTCGGGCTGGGCGTCAACCTGCGGCATCAGCTCGGTACGAACTGGATGCTCTCCGCCGACGCTCGCCTGACCCGGCTCACCGGCTCTGCCGACTACAGCCCGATCACCGTGTCCGACGTGAACACGAGCTTCCTGGCGATGCTCGGATACCGCTTCTGAACCCGTTGCCCTGCACCACGAAGAGGAGATCGAGATGTCCATCTACATGACCATGAAGCGCCTGCTGGCGGTAGCGATCTGTGCCAGTCCGATCGTCGCCGTCGGTGCATGCGCCCATCCGCCGGCGGAACCCGAGGCGCGCGCCGAATACAAGCGGACCAACGATCCGGCGGAGCCGACCAATCGCGCGATCTTTGCGGGAAACAAGTTCGTCGACGACAACGCGCTGCAGCCGGTCGCTCGGGCCTATCAGGAGTACATGCCGAGCCGTGCGCAAAAGAGCGTCCACAACTTCGTCAGCAATCTCGGCCAGCCGACCGTGGCCTTGAACGACGTGCTTCAGGGAAATTTCAGTCGTAGCTGGAACACGATCCAGCGTTTTGCCATCAACACCACCGTCGGCGGTGCAGGCCTGTTCGACGTGGCGACCGACTGGAACCGACCCGGTCACAAGGCGGATTTCGGACAGACGCTTGGCGTGTGGGGCGTCGGCCCCGGCCCGAGCGTCCAGTTGCCGCTCCTTGGTCCGTCGAATGTGCGCGACACTGTCGGCACAGTCATCGGCGCGGTGGCGAACCCGACGAACTTCATTCCTGGTGGCGCCGCGGCGACCATCGGCATGGCTGCTGGAGCCGCGGGTGCGGTGGACGGACGCGCCCGCGCCCTGAGCGCGACCGATTCGCTGGAGAAGCAGTCGCTCGACTACTATGCAGCGTCGCGAAGTGCAACGGCACAGCGTCGGGCGGCGCTGGTCGCCGAGGGGAAGGCCGGTGATGTCGACCGCCAAAAGGACGGCGCCCCATCGGTTCCTGCCCGTGTTCCAGCGGCAGCCGCCGAGGCGGCCCAATGACGCGAGCCGCCGATTCGGTTATGGCTGCTGCGAGATCGCCGACCGACCAGCGTCGTATCACTTCGGTGGCGGCCGATGCGAGCGCATGGCCCGCGTCGATCGGGTCGATGAACGGGCTCATGGCTTACCTCCACACCGATGTTGGATCGGGTTGGCCTCAATCGATCCGGCCGCCTATTTGTTTAGTCTGGACAAAACAAACTAATCGTCTATATCTCCGTCAAATGTCTTCAAGATCGAAATCTCGCCTGCTCTCGTCGAAGTCTTCGGACGCGGTGGTAACGGAGTTCGTCGAGCAGCTCGGCCTGATCGTCGAGGCCGACGGTCTGCCCCGGATCGCCGGCAAGATTTTTGGCCTGCTGACCATCTATGGCGGGCCGTTGAGTTTCGCCGAACTTTCCGAGCGACTGGCCATCAGCCGGGGGAGTGTAAGCACGAATACCCGCTTGCTGGAGGGGTTGGGCATCATCGTTCGCGTGACACGGCCGGGTGAACGGCAAGATTTCTTCAAACTGGCGCCCGATCCGTTTCGCCGCCTGTTGAGCCGGTTGGCCGAGCGGACCCGGCGGGCTCAATCGGTCGTCGATGATGCCCGGGCGGCGCTGTTGCCGGAATGGACCGATGCGCGGAGGCGCCTGCGCGCGCTTTCCGCATTTTATCAAGCCATGGGCGAGTTAAGCGTGACGCTGGCTGGCAAATTGAACGACGAGCCGTAACTAGGCGGCTTCTGCTCCAACCCGCAGATAACTAGACCTTCTGGGAATCCGAACTGCTCCGATAACGGTTGGCGTCAAGAGTAATCATATCGTTCAGTATGTTCTGAATAAATGAAATGATACAGTAATGACCATCCACACCCTTCTCAAGCTGAAGACCGAGCCCGCGTCGACGTCCGCCGATCTGCCGCCAGCGCGGAGCTTCAAGCGTGGGCGAAATGCGCGCAAGCGTAGGCGATATGCGCGATGGATGGTCATGGCGGGGGCCATCGTGTCGGGACTGCTCGGGTTCGCCTACTGGACGCACGCTACAAGCCGATCTTCGGTTCCTGCGACTGCTGCTCGGGTCGGCGAGCAACGCCTCGAACTGGCGCCGATCGGGGTATATCGCGTCCGACGGGCGGGATTGCAGAAAGCCATCCACATCACCGGGGCGACGAAGGCGGCAAACCTCGTTCTCGTCAAATCTCAGGTGACGGCACGGGTAGTCGATTTGTGCGTGGCTGGATTGTGCCTGCGGTCCAGTCCGCCGAATGAGCACCGGATATCGGAATGTTGATATCGATATCCGTTCAGTTCTGGCCAGCCTTCCGAACGAGTTGAACCGATGCTTCATGTGCGCTGCCTACACTGCTTCGCGACTGCTGCCCTTCTCGCGTCCGTGACTTCCTGTTCGGGAGTACTGCCGAGATACAGCTACGGGGACTTCGTGCCCTCGACGAAGGTTGAACGCCAGTATGAAGCGCGCGATGCCTGCCTCAAGCGCGCCGTGTCACATAGTGAAGATCAGGAATCCGACCCGATCGAGAGGGGCCGGGCCTTTGCCCGATCGTGCAGGATCGAGATTGATCGCTTGATCGCAACAGTTGATCCGCACGGCGATCCGCTGGTCGCCTCGGCGATTATGGAAGACTCGGTTCGTCGAGCAGCCCGCTTCGATCTTGAAATTGGGACGATCGGAAGCCCGACTACTGCGCACCGGACACTCAACTGACCCCTATAGGCACGAGTGCAGGGTAAAAATGTTTTCCGAGGTTCGCCAAGCCATCCTGCCGCTGGCCCTGCGTCGTATCCAAAGCAGGGCCGATCTGGAACGCGCCAGCCTCCTGGTCGAATCTCTGGGGCGCCACTGGCGGGACCTGCGTCCGCTCGAATTGCTGATCGTGGCACCGCAGCGCGATGTCGATCTGGTTCGTGCGGGGATACCGCGCGTGTCGAATGTTCACATTACGATTCGCCCCGAGAGCGACTTCTTCGCGACCTTCAGCCCTTTCTATCTGATGCCGGGCTGGTTTCGCCAACAAGTCATCAAGCTGCACATCCCGGCGCTTCTCGGCTTTCGCGGCTATCTGACGCTGGACTCGGACATCATTTGCGTCGGCGATTTCGACGCCAGGACATTCGTGCGCGATGGTCGCGCGTTGTCCCGTTGGGAACCCAGGAGCGGTCAGGACTGGTGGCGCAATGTCGCCGAAGTGGTCGGCGTACCTTACGATCGCCATGGCCATGGTCTGTCGGTCACGCCCAACATTCTCCATGGCGATCTCGCCCGCCAGGCTCTGGTCCATGTGGCCAATGGCGCAGCCGACGCGACCGCTCCACTCTGCTTCTGGCTGGCACGCAAGATCGGCACCGTGGCCTGGACAGAGTATTCGCTCTACACCAGTGTCGCGGAACTCAAAGGCAATCTGCTAGCCTATCACCAGCATTGGGATGCCTGCTATGGCGGCGATGTCCATCTCTTCTCCGATCGCTCCTGCGTCTGGGAAGCAGACGACTTCGCACGCATGGCCACGCTACCGCACGGCAGAGATCCGGGCGGCAAGTTCATCGTCGTCCAGAGTCATGCGCGCATTCCCATCGAACGGGTGCGCAAGTACTGCCTGCAATTTGCCGGGTGAGCGAACAAGGCTCGATATTCGGACGTTAGGGCGAATCCAACCGTCGCGCCTTGCAACTCATGGCGATGTATTTGCATGCCGGCGCTCGACGCCAACCGCGATCGGACCACGTTGTCGAAGGGACTGCTCGGTCCTCCGAAACCAGGTCCACCGATCAAACCGACCACCCCGATCCATGGCACCCGGTAGGGAGCCCCGACGGGAGTCGGACCTGTGGCCTCTGCCTTCGGAGGGCAGCGCTGCTGGGTCAGAATGCAAGCACTGCCGGCACCGCACGTCTGCTGTACTCAAGCTCGCCCGGCCCGCCTAACGCGCTACCACCGTCGGCGGCGCGGGCCTGTTCGATGTGGCGACCGGCCCGGGACCGAGCGTCCAGTTGCCGCTCCTTGGTCCGTCGAACGTGCGCGACACCGTCGGCACGGTCATCGGCGTGGTGACGAACCCGACGAACTTCATTCCTGGCGTCGCCGCCGCGACCGTCGGCATGGCCGCTGGAGCCGCAGGTGCGGTCGACGGGCGCGCCCGCGCCCTGGGCGCGACCGACTCCCTGGAACGCGGTTCCCTCGACTATTATGCGGCCTTGCGATCCGCCGCAGCACAGCGTCGCGCGGCACTCGTCGCCGAAGGAAAGGCCGGCGATATCGGTGGCCCCAGGGATGGTGCCGCGTCCGATCCCGCGCCTGTTCCAGTGGCGGACTGAGTGCGGCTCGGTCAGGCTTTCGAACGCCGCTTCGGCATGGCGTCTTCGCTGTTCCGCGAGATGCACGCGGTGGGCTAGCTTGACCTTCCTCTCATAATCCTATATATCCTATATGTGATCGAGAGGCCCCAGCTACGTCTGCAATTCAGGCTTCTCGAGATGAATAGGAAACAGGGTAGATAAAGGTGCGATCCGAGTTTTCGAAATGTCCCACTTCGGGAGACATCGGCAGGGCGAGACGACGGAAAATGATCGTGAAAGATCAAAGGGGTAGGTGATTTTCGGCCCCTAAGCGGAGTGTCCAAGTCGTTTTTTGTTTTGTCGCATTCTATGCGACGGCGGCGACATCAGTGCCGCAGCCGCAGGCTCCCGATCACCAGCGCCGCGGCGGCAAAGCCCGCGCCCAGCCAGATCGCGGCGCGGGCGGCATCGGCCGCTCCGCCGCCGGAGAAGTCGAACAGGCCGAACACCAATGCCACGAGGGCCGCGCCCATCGTCTGGCCCAGCGTGCGGGCCGAGGCGATGATGCCGCCGGCGCTGCCGCTCCGCTCGCGCGGCACGGCGTTCATCATCAGCCGATTGTTGGGCGCTGCGAAGATGCCGAAGCCCGCACCGCACAGCACCAGCCGCCACATGATGTCGGCGGCCGAGGGGTCGGGCGGCAGCAGGGCGGTCAGCACCAGGCCCGCGGTCATGCTGGTGAGGCCGATGGCGCCCAGGAGGCCGGCATGGTGGCGGTCGGCGAGGCGGCCGGCGATCGGCGCCATGAAGGCCAGTGCCAGCGGCCAGGCGGTGAGCAGGATGCCGGTGTCGGTGGCGCTGCGGCCGAGCACGGTGGCGAAGAAGAACGGCAGGCTGACGAAGGCCAGACCCTGCGCGGTGAAGGTGCAGGCCGCCGCACTGATGGAGAGCGAGAAGATCGGCCGGCGGAAGATCTCGACCGGCATCATGGGATCGGCGAGCCGGGTCTGGCGCCACACGAACAGCGTGCCCAGCAGCACGGCGCCGGCCAGTTCGCAGGCGATCAGCCAGAGGGCGTGATTATGCGCCATGCCGTCGATGCCGAAGATCAGCAGGCCGAAGGTGAAGCCCGACATGACGGCGGAGAGGACGTCGAAGGGGCGGCGGGTGTGGGTGGTGTGCGGCAGGTAACGCTCGGCGAGGATGAAGGAGATGATTCCCAGCGGCACGTAGACGGCGAACAGGATCGGCCAGGTGGTGATGGAGAGCAGCGCGGCGCCGATCGAAGGGCCGGCAGCGAGCGAGGTGGCGACGACGGTGGTGTTGAAGCCCAGGCCGCGGCCGAGCTGGGCGCGCGGGTAGATCGAGCGCACCAGCGCCGGCTGGATGGCCATGATCGCCGAGCCGCCCAGCCCCTGGAAGGCGCGGGCGGCGATCAGCCAGGGCAGCGACGGCGCCAGCGCACAGCCGAGCGAGGCCACGCAGAAGAGGGCGAGGCCAAAGCGATAGACATGGCGGTAGCCCACGATGTCGGCCAGCGCCGCCACCGGCAGCAGGCAGACCATGAGGGCGATCTGGCTCGCGTTCACGATCCAGATCGAGCTTTCGGCGGTGATGTTGAGGTCC
>JAUXST010000193.1 GCA_030679805.1 Reyranella sp.
GCCACTTCGACGCCGCGCGGCGGCACGCCCAGCAGCAGCAGGCCGGCGCCGAGCACGATCAGCCACAGCGCCACCAGCACCACGGCGAAGGTCGCGAGGCCTGCCAGGAATTTGCCCATCAGCAGCGCGTCGCGATAGATCGGCTGTGACAGGACGCGACTGAGCGTGCGCCGGTTGAACTCGCTGTTCACTGAATCGAAACCGAGCCCGATTGCCATCAGGGGAATGATGAAGTTGAGCGCGGCGATGAAAGAAATGCCGACCTGCTCGGGCTCCAGCGTGAAGATGCGCAGGAACAGGTAGGAGTTGGGATCCACGACGGTGCGCAAGGTCTGTAGCGACGACACCACCGGGAACGCCCCGAAGGCGATCACGAACAGCATCAGCACCGACATGCGGGCGCTCGACAGGTGATCGGCGACTTCCTTCATGAAGACCGGCCCGAGGCCGGTGAACGGCGAGCCTTGGCGGCGCGCGGAACTAGGCTGCATGGCGCGCCTCCTGGAAGTAGCGCGTATAGACCTCCTCCAGACTGGGCTGCAGGTCGGCCAGCCGCGTGAGCGACCCGCCCGAGGAAACAATGCGCTGCGCCACGGCCGCACGCACGTCGCGGTCGGCCACGACCCGCCAGCCGCCTTCGCCTTCCGCAACAACCGTCTGCACGCCCTCGACGCCACGCAGCGCGCCCGCGATGTCGACGCCCTGCGCTTCGACCAGGATCGGATGGCCGGCGCCCAGGACCTTGTTGGCGAGTTCGACGACGGTGCCCATGAGCGCGATCTTGCCCCGGTTGAACAGCGCCACGCGATCGCAGACGCTCTGGACGCGGTCGAGCAGATGCGAGGAGATCAGCACCGCGACACCCGCCTTCTTCAGCCCGCGGATCATCTCCAGGAGTTCGAAGGTGGCATGCGGATCGAGGCCGGAGGTCGGCTCGTCGAGAATGGCGACCTCGGCCTTCTTCATCACGATCTCGGCGATGCCCAGGCGCTGGCGCATGCCGCGCGAAAAGGTCGATACGCGCTTGTCGAGCACATCGGCGAGCTGGACGCTTTCCATGGCATCGCTGATGCGCTTCTCGGCGTCGCGGCGCGGGATGGCGAGCAGTCGCGCCGTGTAGCGCAGGTTCTCGCGCGCCGTCAGATGGTCGTAGAAGCCCACGGCATCGGGAAGGTAGCCCACGCGGCGCTTGACCTCGAGCGGTTGGCGCACCGGATCGAAGCCCAGCACGTCGACCGTGCCGGCGCTCACTTCGGTGAGGCCCAGCAGCATCAGGATGGTCGTCGTCTTGCCGGCACCGTTCGGCCCCAGCAGGCCGAAGATCTCGCCGCGGCGGATGTCGAGGTCGATGGCGTCGACCGCGCGGGTCGCACCATAGAGCTTCAGCAGCCCGCGGACTTCTATGACGTTGCCGCTTGCAGAGGGGTCGGTCATCGTCCGCGGTCTACCGGCGACCAAAGCGCGCGACGGCACCCAGCAGCACGAGCAAGGCGATGGCGATGATGCCGATGCCCACCATGCCCCACAGCGTCGAGGTCGTGACGGTGATGCGGAAGTCGGCGGCGCTCGATTCGCCGCGGGCGGCGGCGCGGAACTGGGCGACGTAGTCGCCGGCGATCGCCTTGTCGGCCGGCGTCACCAGGACCTGGACTTCCTTCTTCTCGTTGGGCGCCAGTGTCGCGAGAGTCTTGGGGTTGAACTCGACCTTCCAGTTGGTGGGCACGGTGCCCGACATCTCGATCTCGTCGACCGCCGCGGTGCCGTCGTTGGTCAGCACCAGCGTATAGGTCGAGGCCTTGCCGATCTCGGCCTCGCCCGAGAGACGGCCATCCTTGGTCGAAAGCGCCAGCTTGCCCTGGCCGCTGATCTGCAGGGTCACGCGCAGCTCGGCCGTGGCACCCTCGGCCGCCACCTTGACCAGCACCGGATAGTCGCCGGCCTTGACGTCACGCGGCGGCGTCACCTTGACCTTGATGTCCTTGGTCTGGCCCGCCTCGATCGGAATCGAGCTGATCTCGTTGGAGCCGAAACCCTCGGTGAAGGTCGTCTGGAAGTTGGCCGGCCCCTGCGCCGACAGCGCCACAGTGAGGTCCTTGCCGCTGTCGTTGCCGACGGTCACCGTATATTCGAACGACGAGCGCGGCGTGCCGCGCAGCGACGGCAGGCGCGACTTCAGGCTGAGCTTGGCCGGCGCCTCGGTGCCGACGATCAGCGTGAGCGGCAATTCGGCCGACTGCAACCTGGTTCCCTTGGCGCTCAGCAAGACCTGCTGCGCACCCGGCTTGGCATCCTTGGGCACCTCGACGCGCAGCTGCAGCGTCACGCTCTCGTTCTGTCCCGGCATCGCCGAGGCCACCGGCTGGCCACCGCCCAGCATGTCGATCTTCCAGCCCGCCGGCACGCCGGAGAGAGACAGCGCCATCGGTTCAGGCGCGAGGCCCGAGTTCTGCATTTTTACCCGGATGGTCGTGACCTCGCCCGCCCGCACCGTCTGGGCCGGGTAGTCGGTCAGCAGGAAGAGACCCTGCGTCACTGGCGGCTGCAGCTGAGCAACCGCCTGCGAAGCAAAAAGGGGCGTTGCGAGAAGAGCGAACAGGACGATCAAACGGCGCATCTTGGGTTTCCTCGGATCAGGCGGCAGCGCTGGGGCGCGCCTTCATGCGGCCGAACCAGGCCGTGAGATTCTTGCAATCGGGACTGAGCGGCTGGCCGACATTGCCCATGAACTCGACGAAGGCGAACAGGAAGATGTCGGCCAAGGTCATCTTCTTGCCGGCGACGAAGGGCTGGCTGCCCATCAACCCATCCAGCCAAACGAGCTTGTCGCGCGCCGTGGCCTTCAGCCCCTCGGCCGCCTCGGGGATGCAGCGGATCCGATCCTGGAACATCTTCAGACCTTCGGCGAAGCGAAAGCCGTTGGCTCCCGGCTCGACGATGCCAAGGTCGATGCGGCGAACCCACATGCGAGTCTTGGCGCGTTCCTCGGGCGTGTCGCCGATCAGCGAGGGCGTATCCTTCTTGATCTCGTCGACGTACTCGCAGATTGCCGTGATCTCGGCCAGCACGGTGCCGTCGTCGAGCTCCAGCGCCGGGCACTGGCCCGACGGATTAACCTTGAGGTAGGGCTCCCGGCGGTTCTCGCCGCCGCGCAGGTCGACCTCGACCTTGGGTACGTCGAAGCCCTTCTCGGCCATGAACATGCGGACCATGCGCGGATTGGGGCCGACCGAATTGTAGAATTTCATTTCTTCATCCTCCTCCCGAAGGCGACGCTCGACATATGCCCACCCGACCCCAGCCGGTCAAAATTTCCCTGCGTTTGCCGCCTCCACGACCCGCGGAGGTCGGGAGTCCGCCGGAAAGGCCTTCAAGTCCTTGTTCCTCTTGGCTTTTCGCACCGCACCCGCGATCGCCTCATGCCCGGAAAACTCGGGCGTCAAAAATATCGCCTCTCCCGTTCCAAAGGCCGGCGCCGGCAACAAGACCGGCAGGCGCGGCGCGGACAATGAAGACAGCGGATATGTCATGAGATCTCCTCGGCAGGAGGATATAGGAAACGGACGGTTTCCTGTCAAGGCCACAAAGGGCAGAGCTGTCGCCTTCGAGGAGAGGAACCTGACCGTTCTCAACGCCACGGCTCGACGAGAATCTTGGTGTGTCTCTCCGGATTGGCCAGGGCCT
>JAUXST010000218.1 GCA_030679805.1 Reyranella sp.
TTCACCGCATGCTCGAGGTTTTCCTTCACCAGCCGCATGCCTTCGACGGCAATCCCTTCCGCGTAGGGGTGGTAGCCCGGCGCGCAGTAAGCTTCGAGGCAGTGGATGAAGGCGTCCATACCGGTGCCAGCCGTCAGTTTGGGCGGCAGGCCGATCGTGAGTTCGGGATCGGCGATGACAATCGACGGCATCATTTTCGGATGGAAGATCACCTTTTTCGTATGTGTCTCCTCGTTGGTAATCACCGAGGCACGGCCGGTCTCCGACCCGGTACCGGCCGTGGTGGGCACGGCGACCGAAGGATAGATCCCGGCCGGATTGGCGCGCGTCCACCAGTCGCCGATGTCCTCGAAATCCCACAGCGGCCGGGTTTGGCCCGCCATGAAGGCGATGGCCTTGGCGGTGTCGATGCCGCTGCCGCCACCCCAGGCGATCACGCCGTCGTGCTTGCCGGCGCGCAATACACGGACGCCGGCCTCGACATTGGCGGCGACCGGGTTGGGCTTGACCTCGCTGAAAAGTGCCACTTCGAGGCCCGCCCTGCGCAATGCGATCATCGCATCGGCGATCATCGGCAGCTTAGCGAGGCCTGGATCGGTGACCAGCAGCGGCCGCTTGAGGCCGACCACTTTGCAGGCCTCGGGCAACTCGCGGATGCGACCGGCGCCGAAGCGGATCAAGGTCGGGTAATTCCAGTTGCCGACGAGCGATGAGGACGCAGCCATCAGATGATTTCCATGTAGCGTTCGAGTTCCCAGTCCGTGATGGCCTTGCGGAATTCCCGCTCTTCCCATTCACGCGTTGCAGAATAATGATCGACGAAGGCATCGCCGAACAGATCGCGTGCCGGCTTGGAAGCCTTTAGCCGTCCGGCCGCCTCCATGAGCGTGCGCGGAAGCTGCGACTTCACCGGGTGCTTGACAGCGTAGGAATTGCCCTTGATCGGCTCGCCCGGGTCGATCTTGTTCTCGATGCCCCACAGGCCTGCGCCGATGGCCGCGGCGAGGGCCAGGTAGGGATTAGCATCGGCGGCAGCGACCCGGTGCTCGACTCGGGTCGACTTGGCCGAGCCTGGAATGACCCGCAGCGCCGTGGTGCGGTTCTCCACGCCCCAGGTCGCATCCGTCGGCGCCCAGAAACCTGGGATGAGCCGCCGGTAGGAGTTCACGTTCGAGGCCACCATCGCCAGCGTCTCGGGCATCAGCGCCCGCTGACCGCCGACGAAATGGCGCATCGTCGTGCTCATGCGATGGGGCGCCTTCTCGTCGAAGAAGACCGGCTTGCCGCCCCGCCACAGCGACATGTGCATGTGGCCGCCGCAGCCCGGCCAGTCCTTCGACCACTTGGCCATGAAGGTGGCGAGCCAGCCGCGCTTCTGCGCCAGCACCTTGGTGAAGAGCTTGAACAGCGCGGCCTTGTCGGTAGCGGCCAGCGCGCCGTCGACACGCAGTGCCGCTTCAAGCACGCCGGCGCCGGTCTCTGTGTGCAGGCCCTCGATGCCCATATCCATGGTCTCGCACATGGCGAGCAGATCCTGATACCAGTCCGACAGCACCGAATTGCGCAGCACCGAATAGCCGAAGAAGCCGGGCGAGATCGGCTTCAGGTTCTTGTGGCCTTTCTCGCGAATCGACTCAGGCGTCTCGACGAAGACGAAGAACTCGTACTCGAAGCCGACCTTGACCTCGAAGCCGAGCTTGGCCGCGCGGGCCAGCACGCGACGCAGCGTGCCGCGCGGGCAGATCTCCTCCGCCCTGGCCACGAACTCGCAGAGGAACATCAGGTTGCCGGGCTCGGTCGCGATCTCGCGGCAGGTGTCGGGCAGGATGCGGACGTTGGCGTCGGGGTAGCCGCTGTGCCAGCCCGTGTAGATGCCGTTGTCGTAGAGTTGGTCGTTGGAATCCCAACCCAGGACCACGTCGCAGAAGCCGAAGCCGCCCTCCAGCGCCGAATGGAACTTGTCGATGTGGATGTATTTACCGCGCAGGATGCCGTCGATGTCGTGCACGCCCACCTTGACGTGCGTCAGGCCGCGTTCCTTGACGATCTTGCGGGCATCAGCCGCCGTCTTGACCTGGCGCGGATCCATGCCGTCCCCCGATTGATTTCCACTTTCCGCAGTTTGTCAGAGGCCGGTCTATCTCGACAGTATGAAATCGACCGGCCAGGTCACGAGTTGGGGGAAGATCGTCAGGACGGCGGTGAAGATCATCATGATCAGGAAGAACGGAATCACTTTCCAGGCGACGTAGGTCTGGGAATCGCCGGTGATGTTCTGGATCACGAACAGATTGAAGGCCACCGGCGGGCTGATCTGCGCCATCTCGATGGTGAGGATCAGGAAGATGCCGAACCACAATTTGTCGAAGCCGGCGGCCAGGACGACCGGCAGCACGATCGGCAGGGTCAGCACGATCATGGAGAAGCCTTCCAGTACCGTGCCGAGCAGGATGTAGAAGAACATCAGGAACATGATCAGCACGAAGGGCGAGAGCTGCCACGAGGTGATGGCGGCCGAGACGAACTGCGGCACGCGCAGGTTGGCCAGCACGGTGCCCACCATGAACGCGCCGATCACGATCATGCCGATCATGCAGGTGGTCTGGACCGAGCCCAGCAGCGCGTCTCGGATGCCCTTCCAGTTCAAGGTCCCCTGGCCGGCCGCGACAGCCAGAGCGCCCAGCACGCCGATGGCCGAGGCCTCCGAGGGGCTGGCAATGCCGGCGTACATGGTGCCGAGCACGGTCAGGATCAGGAAGGCCACCGGTCCCAGCTCGATCAGGCTTCTGAAGCGGTCGGCCCAGGTCCAGGTGGTGTGATCGTCGTTCGGCACCAGCTTGGGGTTCAGGACGGAGCGGATGGCCATGTAGCCCATGAAACAGCCGGCGAGCGCAAAGCCCGGCAGGAAGCCCGCCGTGAACAGGCGCAGCAGCGATTCCTCGGCCAGCACGGCGTAGATGATCATCGGGATCGAGGGCGGGATGAGGAAGCCCAGCGTCCCCGCCCCGGCCAGGCTGCCGACCGCCAGACCCTTGTCGTAGCCGCGGTTCAGGAGTTCCGTGAGCGTAATGCGACCGACGACCTGCGTCGTGGCGGCCGACGATCCCGAGATCGCCGCGAACATCGAGCAGCCGATCACCGTGGTGTGGAACAGGCGCCCCGGCAGGAAACTCATCCACGGCGCGATGCCCGAGAACAGCGACTGCGACAGCCGCGTGCGGAACAGCAGCTCGCCCATCAGGATGAACAGCGGCAGCGAGACGATGTCCGACGAGGTCGCCACGTTGAACGCCCAATTGGCGATCAGCTTGTGCGTCGGCAGATTGGTGTACATCTCCAGCAGCACGACGGCCGTGGCAATCAGCGCCGGCCCGATCCAGATGCCGACGCAAAGCAGGGCCGTCATCAGGATCAGCAGCCAGGTCAGGATAGCGGTCATGTACTTACTCGATGTCCTGACCGATGCGCAGGCTGGCATCGTCGCCCGGCTCGCCGCGTAGCAGACGGCCGAGGCGTGCGATCGCCTGCAGAGTGAAGAGAAGCGATCCCAGCGCCAGCGGGAACTGCGTGATCCAGCGCAGGATCTCGCTCTTCTCCGGCGAGCGCGACTCGCGCATCCAGGAGAACCAAGTCATCTCGCCGAGCGCCCAGGTAAGATAGGCGGCAATCGCGATGCCGCAGACGGTCGAGAACAGATCGAAGAAGCGTGCCACCGGTTTGGGCACGTTCTCGAGCAGCACATTCACTCGGATTTGCGCGCCGGCGCGCAGGGCATAGGCGGCCCCCATCAGGAACGCAGCGCCCATCAGGTAGGCGCTGAACTCCCAGGCGAAATAGAGACTGACGTTGAACAGATTGCGGCATGCGACCTCGGCCACGATCAGGCCGAGGATGGATGCGATGCAGACCGCCGACGCCCAGCCGCCCCACAGGGACAGCTCTTCGATCGCGTCGAGGACGCGACCGATCGGATCGGGCGGCCGACCTGAAGAACCGACGGACACGATCAGGAGCGTCCCAGGTCCTTCTTGTACTTGGCGATGATCTCGGCGGCGACCGGGCCGGCGCGGTCGACGAAGGCCTTCTCCAGGCCCACGGTCTTCGCGCGCATTTCCTTAAGCATCGGTTCCGGCACGATGATCATTTCCATACCGCCCTCGGTCAGGCGCTTGGAGCTGGTCGCGTCGGCCTCAACCGAGACCTTCCAGAACTCGGGCTCAAGCTTGGCCGCCAGATCCTTGATGATCTTCTGGTTGGCGGGCGAGATCTTCTTCCAGGTGTCGTTGTTGATGGTGACGATCTGCGAACTCCACACGTGGTTGGTCTTGTAGAAATACTTGAGGAACTCCCAGAACTTGCCGTCGACGCCCGACACCGAAGATGTGGTGACGCCGACCACGGCGCCCGACGCCAACGCCGGCACCGTCTCGCCCCACGGGATCTGAACCGCCGCCATGCCGAGTGAATTCACCATGTCGCCGGCCTGGCGATCGGGCACGCGGATCTTGAGGCCCTTCAGGCCGTCCAGCGTGTCGGACTTCGTCTTGGTGTGCAGGTACTGCGTCGGCCACGGCACGGTGTAGAGGATCGTCTGGTTGAACTTGGTGGCGATCTTGTCGAACTCGGGCCGCGCGTACTTCTGCAGCACCTTGAGCTCTTCGGGATTGGCGACCAGGAACGGCACGCCCTCGATACCGAGCAGCGGCGCCTCGCCGACCTGCTGGATGTTGAGGATGTCGGCCATCGGCACCAGCCCGTCGCGCACGGCGTTCAGCTGCTCCGGTCCCTTGTAGCCCAGCGATCCGCCGGAATGGACGGTGATCACCACCTGGCCGTTGGTCGCCTTGGCGACTTCCGCGGCGAACAGCTTGGCGTTCTTGGTGTGGAAGTTGCCGTCCGGCCACACTGTCGCCAGATCGAGCTTCATCGGCGCCTGTGCGCCCACCATCGAAGGCGCGCCGATCACCGCCGCCGCACCCGCTCCCACGCCTGCCTTCAAGGCCGTCCTGCGTCCCAGTTTCATAGTAGCCCCCATTTGCTCGTTGATTCCCCGACCCACACTACTCAGCCGCCCGCAGCGGCTTGTACGCGTAAAGCTTCTCGGCGCTGTCCGACGAGATCAGCTCGTCGGCAAGATCGTTGGCGACCTGCGCCCGGTCGCGCTCGGCCGGCGCGCCGATGCCGCCACCGCCCGGCGTCAGGACCATGAGGCGCTCGCCCGGCGGGATGAGCTGGAAGCCCTTGCCCTTGAGCGTCTTGCCCGATTTCAGCGCCACGGAACCGGCCTTGCCGTCGCCACCACCGTCCCGACCGCGCGCCGGATAGTCGATCCGGTCGAAGGCCGCCAGCAGATCGAACGGCTCGTCGATGCCGCTTTCGATCTCCATGATCTGGCCCAGCCCGCCGCGCGAGCGGCCGGCGCCGCCCGAATCGGGACGGAATTCCTTGCGCCAGAAAATCAGTGGCGTCTGGGTCTCGGCGATCTCGACCGGCGTGCCGCGCACGCCGCTGGGATAGGCCGTGGCCGAGAGGCCATCCTTGTCCGGCCGCGCGCCGGTGCCGCCATTCGAGGTGATCGCCATGCCGAAGCCGTAGTTACCGCCCTCGCCGCCGTTCACGCGACCGCGCACATTTATGTTCCACAGGCACGAGGTGCCCTCGGCCGGCACGCGATCCGGAATGACCTGACGCAGGCAACCGAAGGCCACGTCCGGCAGCATCTGGCCGATAACGTGGCGCGAGGCGACGGCGGTGGGCTTGGGTGCGTTAAGGATACATCCCTCGGGCGCCGAGACGGTGAGCGGCCCGAGCGAGCCTGCGTTATTGGGAATGTGCGTGGCCACGACGCAGCCCAGCCCGAACACGGTGTAGGCGGTCGTATAGGCATGCGGCACATTGATGCCGCGTGCGGAGACGCCGGTGGTGCCGCTGTAGTCGACGTGGATGCCGCTGTCGGAAACGGTGAGCGCGGCCTTGAGCGTCACCGGCTCATCGTAGCCGTCGACCGTCATCGCATTGTGCCACGTGCCCTTAGGCAGCCTGGCGATCTCGGCCAGCACTGCCTCGCGCGAGCGGGCGATGATGTGCTCGCCGAGCGGGTCCAGCGTATCGATGCCGAACTCGTCTATCATCTCAACCAGGCGGCGGGCGCCAACGTCGTTGCAGGCGGCCAGCGAGTAGACGTCGCCCTCGGTGTCGACCGGCAGGCGCGTGTTGGCGCGGATCATTGCCATCAGCGTCTCGTTCGCCTTGCCCTGGTCGAACAGCTTCAGCATCGGGATGTAGAGGCCCTCCATGAACACGTCGGTCGCGTCAGGCCCGAAGCCGATGCCGCCGATGTCCATGAGATGGCTGGTGCAGGAGAACAGCGCGACCAGCCGGCCATTCCTGAAGCAGGGCGTGGTGATGACGAAGTCGTTGAGGTGACCGGTGCCCATCCACGGGTCGTTGGTGATGTAAGCGTCGCCCGGCTTCATGCCCTCGACCGGAAAATAGCGCAGGAAATGCTTCACTGATTCGGCCATGGAATTGACGTGCCCCGGCGTGCCGGTCACGGCCTGGGCCAGCATCCGGCCCTCGCGATCGAAGACGCCGGCCGAGAGATCGCCGCACTCGCGCACGATCGGGCTGAAGGCGGTGCGCATCAGCGTCTGCGCCTGCTCCTCGACCACGGCGATCAGACGGTTCCACATGATCTGCAGATCGATCAGCCCGACGCTGTTGGACTGGCTCATGACGCTCTCCTCACCCGACCCGCCGGTCCATGACGATACAGCCCGAGGCGTCGATGTGCGCGGTAAAACTGGCCGAAATATAGGTCGAGGTCTCGTCCTCGGCCACGATCGCGGGGCCCGGAAAGGCGCTGCCCGGCGGCAAGGCCTCACGGCGGTAGACCGGAACGTCGGTCGTCCGGCCGCTGCGGCCGTCGAATACCGGGCGGCGCCCGACCGGGACCGGCTGGGGCGCGGCAGGTGCGGCACCCTGGGGCGCCGGCAGGTTGGTCTCGGTCGAGACCTGCACCGACCAGCTCAGGATTTCTATGGCGGCATTGGGGATGTGCCGCTCGAACAGCGCCGCATAGTCGCGCTCGTAGGCCATACGCAGTGCCTCGGCATCGCTCGCGACCAGCGGCCTGAGCGGCAGGGGCACCACGATCTCGTGGCCTTGACCAACGTAGCGCATGAAGGCCACGCGGCGCTCAAAGGTCTTCATGCCACGGGCGCCGGGCGCCACCAGCGCCGTCGCCTCCGCACTCATCTCGCCGAGGAGCTGCGAGGCCGAGGCTGCATCGAAAGCATCGAGTCGCATGTAGCGGCTGCGCACCAGTTCGTAAGAAACCGGCGCGGCCAGGAAGCCCACCGCCGAGCCGACTCCCGCGTTGGGCGGCACAATCACGCGCTGGACACCGATCTTTTCGGCGACCCGTGCGGCATGCAGCGGCGCGCCGCCGCCGAAGGCGATCAGATTGTACTGGTTGACCGACGCCCCGCGTTCGACGGCATGCACACGGGCGGCACTGGCCATGTTCTCCGACACCATCTCGTAAACCGCGTAAGCCGCCATGTCCGTCGACAGCCCGAGCCCCTGGGCGACGTCGCGCTCGAGCGCCCCCTTGGCCGCGTCGAGATCGAGCTCGATCGTGCCGCCGGCGAAATCCTTGGGATCGATCGTTCCCAGCACAACGTTGGCATCGGTCACCGCGGGATGGCGGCCACCGCGGCCGTAGCAGGCGGGCCCGGGCTCGGCGCCGGCGCTCTCCGGCCCCACCGTGACACGCTTCAGCGCGTCGAGCCGGGCGATCGAGCCACCCCCTGCTCCGATCTCGACCATCTCGATCACGGGAATGCGGACCGGCAGGCCGGAGCCCTTGAGGAAGCGGGCGGCACGGTCGACCTCGAACAGCCGCGCGGTGTGCGGCGTATAGTCGTCGATCAGGCAGATCTTGGCCGTCGTGCCCCCCATGTCGTAGCTCAGCGCGCGCTTTTCGCCAGCGCGGGCCGCCACTTGAGCTGCAAAAATCGCGCCGCCCGCGGGACCCGACTCGATCAGGCGAACGGGAAAGCGCCGCGCCGTCTCGATGGCGGTAAGGCCGCCGCCGGAGGTGACGAGGTAGATCGTGCCCTTGAAGTTTTCGGCCGCCAGCGCCGTCTGCATGCGCTGCAGATAGGAGTCCATGAGAGGCTGCACATAGGCATTGGCCACCGCAGTCGAGGTCCGCTCGTATTCCCGGACTTCGGGACAGACCTCGCTGGAGAGCGTCACCCTGAGCGCCGGCAGCTCGGCCGCGAGGATCTCACGGGTTCGCCGCTCGTGCGCCGGATTGACATACGCGTGCATGAACGCCACCGCCACGCTTTCGATTCCCTGAGCGGCGAGGTCGGCCGCCACGGCACGCACAGCGGCCTCGTCGAGCACCAGCCGCACCTTGCCGTGCACATCCATGCGCTCGGGAACGGTGAAGCGCAGCGCGCGCTGCACCAATGGGCGCGGCTTCTCGATGGTGAGGTCGTATTGGTCGTAGCGGCTCTCGTTGGCGATATCGAGAACGTCACGGAAGCCTTCCGTGGCGATCAGGGCCGTGCGGGCGCCGCGACGTTCGATCACGGCATTGGTGGCGAGCGTCGTACCGTGGACAAAGACATCGACATCATCGAAGCCGCGGCCGGAATCGGCCAGAATCAAGCGTACACCGTCGAGAACCGCCTCTTCCGGCCGCTGCGGCGTCGTCAGCAGCTTGCGGGTCAGCCGTCGCCCGCCTTCCTCCAGCACCACATCCGTAAACGTGCCGCCAATGTCGACGGCAATGCGCAAATCCTTGACCACTGCTGCTCCAAACTCCTGTCCCACGGATGCGGGCGCGACCGTAGACCGGCCTCCCCTGCGTTGCAATTCGCAGGCCAGCGCGCCTATGGTCGCCCTGTGACGGCCCAGGCCTCCAGTCTCCGAGCGCGCATCCATGCGCTGCTGCATTTCACCGACCCCAGCGACGCGGGACGCCGGTGGCGGCTGCTGCACTTTTGCGTGCTTGGCGTCGGGCTGTTCGCCGTGATCCTGCTGTCGATCGACAATCTCCCGCTCGATACGCGAAACGGCCTGCGCTACGCGATCTGGGCAGTCGCCATCCTGTTCTTCATCGAATACGTCCTGCGACTATGGGTGGCGCCGGAGGAGGGGCGCTACAGAGAGGCTTCGCCCACGATGGCCCGGCTGCAATGGGCGGTGTCGCTGCCGGGTCTGGTCGGACTCCTGGCGACCGTGCCGGTGTTCATGTGGCTGGCCGGCTACCGCATCGTCGGCTCCGATGCCGCGTCGATCTTCTGCGTCCTCTGGATCCTCAAGCTCGGCCTGCACGCGCCCGCGCTCGGGACCCTGGCCCGTGTCGTGTCGAACGAACGCGCACCGATCGCCGGCGTCCTGGTCCTGTTCTTCATTGTCCTCGTGATCGCCGCGACCGCGGCGCACCAGCTCGAGCGCGGGCGCCAGCCCGAGGCGTTCGGCAGCCTCCCCAACGCCCTGTGGTGGGCCGTCGTGACGCTGACCACAACGGGCTACGGCGACGTGGTGCCGGTCACCGCGGGTGGGCGCCTGGTCGGCTCTGTCCTGATGATCAGCGGCATTTCCGTGCTCGCCATCATGACCGGCGTGCTCGCGACCGGCTTCTCCCAGGAGGAGCGGCGGCGCGAGTACCTCAGGGTCTGGGAACAGGTGGCGCGCGTACCAATCTTCGCCGCCCTGGGCGTCGTCACCCTGTCCGAGATCGTGGGCAAGCTGCGAACCCGCTACTATCCCTCGCACGTCACCATCATGCGGCGCGGCGATCCCGGCGACTCGATGTTCTTCATCTCGAGCGGCGAGTGCGAAGTCCGCCTGCCGAGCGGCGGCACCGTGAAGCTCGGCGAAGGCGCATTCTTCGGCGAAATGGCGCTGCTGGAACGCCAACCACGGTCCGCCACCGTGGCGACGGCGCGACCGACCACGTTGCTGGTCCTGTATGCCAGCGACTTCTACGAGATCGCCTCGCGCATCCCCGCCCTGGCCGACGCCGTCGAAATCGAGGCAAAGCGGCGACGCGAGGAAAATCTCGAAAGAAGGGCGGGCGAACCCAAACGATGATTGAAACGGATCTGCTGGTGGTGGGTTCGGGTGCTGCCGGATTCGCCGCGGCGCTTGCCGCCTCGCATGCCGGCCTGAACGTGCTGATGGTCGAGAAGGAGCCGCAGTTCGGCGGCTCGACGGCCTACTCCGCCGGCGTGATCTGGATTCCGGGAAACCGGCACGGTCGTGCCCTCGGTATTCCCGACTCGAAGGACGAGGCACTCACCTACCTGCAGCAGGAGGCCGGCAATCGCCTGAACCTCGAACTGGCGAACGCCTTCCTCGACAACTGCAATCCGGCCGTCGAGTTCATCGAAAACAACACCCATGTCCGCTACGAGGCGGTGCCGATCTGGGCCGACTATCACCCGACGAAGCCCGGCGCCGCCCAGGGCGGGCGCTCGCTGCTGCCGCTGCCGTTCGACGGACGCCGGCTCGGCCGACGCTTCGTCGATCTGCGCGCGCCCATCAAAACCATGATGGCGTTCGGCGGCATGATGCTGGGCCGCGGCGACCTGCCCCACGTCTTCAGGATGACGCGCTCGGTGCGCTCGGCGCTCCATGTCGCGGGCATGACGGCGCGCTATGCCGTTGACCGCCTGAACCATTCCCGGGGCACCCGCCTCGCCAACGGCAACGCCCTGATCGCGGCGCTGGCGCTGTCGGCGGAGGAACGCGGCATCGAACTCTGGCTCTCCAGCCCTGTCGTCGAACTGGTTCAGCGCGACGGCGCCGTCGTCGGCGCAATCGTGCAGCGTGACGGCAAGCGCGAGGAGATCAAGGCGAAGCGGGGCGTGGTCCTGGCGTGCGGCGGTTTCCCAGCCGACGACGAGCTGAAGCGCCGCTACTACGGCCATGTCCGCGACGGCCGCCAGCATCGGTCGGCACCGCCGCCCGGCAACCGCGGCGACGGTATCCGCCTCGGCCAGACCGTGGGTGGCGCCTTAGCCGAGGATGTCGCCTACGCGGCCGCCTGGGTGCCGGTGTCGCTGGTGCCCCAGCCTGACGGCTCCACACTGCCCTTCCCGCATTTCTACGAGCGCGGCAAGCCGGGATACATCGCCGTCGACGCGACGGGCCGGCGCTTTACCAACGAATCGGCGTCCTATCACGACTTTGTGCCGGCGATGGTCGAGGCGAGCCGTGGCAACGCCGAGACGGGTTGCTGGCTGGTGTGCGATCACCGCGCCATCCGCCGCTACGGCATGGGTGCGATCGGGCCGGCGCCGCTACCGCTCGGGCCGCATCTCAAGAACGGATATCTGATCGCAGCACCGGGTTGGGCGGAACTCGCCGGCCAGATGGGCGTTGACGCAGACGCCCTGAAGGCCACCATCGAACGCTTCAATGCCAATGCCACGCGCGGCGAGGACCCGGACTTCGGCAAGGGGACGGATGCCTATCACCGGTTCAACGGTGATCCCACGCATGGGCCCAACCCCTGCCTGGCGCCGCTGGAACGGGCGCCGTTTTACGCCATGAAGCTCATTCCCGGCGACATCGGCACCTTCCTGGGGCTGCGGGTCGACGGCAATGCCCGAGTCCTCGATGACCAGGGAAAGCCGATTGCGGGCCTCTATGCCGCCGGTAACGACATGACCAGCGTCATGGGAGGCACCTATCCCGGAGCCGGCATCACCATTGGCCCGGCGCTGACCTTCGGCTATATCGCGGCCCGACACGCGGTCTCTTCGGCCGGCCGCTGACCGCCCCTGCCAACGAAAGCCGTCTGAATGTCGCTCATCACCCCCGTTATCCTGGTTGGAGGCTCCGGCAAGCGACTGTGGCCGCTGTCGCGCGAGAGCATGCCCAAGCAGTTCGTGCCGCTCCTGGGCAAGCAGTCGACCTTCCAGCAGACGCTGCTGCGCGTCGCCGACCGTACTTTATTCGGCAAGCCCGTGATCGCGACCAACGACGCCTATCGCTTCATGTGCGAGGGCCAGGCCAAGGACATCGGTATCGAGATCGACATACTGGTCGAGCCGTCGAGGCGCGACTCAGGCCCTGCCATGGCCGCGGCTGCCGCCTATACGCGTGGGCTCGGCGCCAAGGCCGTGCTGGCGCTGGCATCGGACCATTTGGTGATCGGCGCCGAGGAATTCCTCGCCGGCTGCCGCGAAGGCCTCGCCGCCGTCGAGAAAGGCGGCATCGTCACCTTCGGCATCCCGCCGACGGAACCCAAGACCGATTACGGCTACATCCGCCCCGGCAGCGAACACATCGGCCCGGTGATGAAGGTCGCCGCGTTCGTCGAGAAGCCCAACGCCCAGACAGCGATGCGCTACATCGCCGAAGGCTTGCTGTGGAACAGCGGCAACTTCCTGTTCCCGCCCGCGCTGCTGCTGTCGGAGATGGCCCGCTTCGAGCCCGAGATGGCCGCCGCCGCCGAAGAGGCCGTCGCCAAGGCCAAGAAGGTCGGTTCGACGGTATTCCTCGATGCCGAGGCTTTCGCCAAGGCGCCAGCCAAGTCGATCGACTACGCGGTCATGGAGCGCACCGACAAATGCTGGGTCGTGCCCGCCCGCTTCCGCTGGTCAGATCTCGGCACCTGGGATGCCCTGCTCGACGTCGGCCAGGCCGACAGTGCCGGTAACGTCACCGAAGGGCCTGTCGAGATCGATCACGTGCGCAATTCGTACATCCGCTCCGATGGCCCCCTGACCGCCGTGATCGGCGTCGAGGACGTCGTCGTCGTGTCGATGAACGACGCCGTGCTGGTCGGCCATCGCGACAATCTTCCACGGCTGAAGGACGTCGTGCAGCGCATGTCCGACGGCAAGCACCGGGCCGCGACCGAGCACGCCGTGATGCACCGCCCGTGGGGCAGCTACCAGGACATCGACCGCGGCGAACGCTTCCGCGCCAAGCGCTTGACCGTCAAACCCAATGGCAAGCTCAGCCTGCAGAGCCACAAGCGACGGGCCGAGCATTGGGTGGTCGTGCGGGGCGTCGCCGAAGTGACGCTCGACGGCAAGATCATGACCCTTCATGAGAACGAGTCGATCTATATCCCGATGGGCGGCATCCATCGCCTTGCCAACCCCGGGACCGAACCGCTCGAAGTCGTCGAGGTGCAGACCGGCGACTACCTCGAGGAAGACGACATCACCCGCTACGAAGACATCTACGCACGGGTCTGACGATGCGGTTCGGCGCCCATCACGAATGGGGCAAGCTGCGCGAAGTCGTGATCGGCATCTCGCCCGCCGAAGATTTCGTCGTCTTCTACGAGCCATCGCAGCGCTGGCTCGTCCCACCGGGTGACGCCTTCAGCCGTCAGCACGCCGGCCGCCGCCTGATCGACATCGACGCCGAGTGGGCCAAGCGCATCGAACGTCAAGTCGACGCACTGGCCGAACTGGTCGCACGCGAGGGCGTAACGGTCCATCGCCCCGAGCCCCTCAAGGGCTGCGAGCGCACTTTCCTTGCGCCCAACGGCGAGGGTGCCCAGCTCTTCCCGCGCGACGGCATGATCGTGGTCGGCAGCCACGTCATCGACTCATCGATCCGCCTGAAGTGCCGCCAGCGTGAACGTTTTGGACTGCGCCCGATCATCCAGAGGGCAGTGCAGATATCTGGCGCCCACTGGTCGAGTGTGCCGCTGGGTTCGCCCTCCTGTGTCGATGGCCCGTTTCTCGAAGGTGGCGATACGCTGCTGAACGGCTACGAGGTCTATGTGGGCATGTCAGGCTGCGCCTCGGACATGGCCGGCATCGACTGGCTGCAAGCCCTGCTCGGCGAACGCTACCGCGTGATCCCCGTGGCATTGCGCTCGAACGTCCTGCACCTCGATTGCGCGCTGGGACTGGTCAAGCCCGGCCTGCTGGTATGGTGCCCGGAAAAGCTGATCGACGGCCTGCCGACCTCGCTGCGAACCTGGGACGCCATTGCCGTATCCAAGGAAGAAGCCAACAAGCTCGCGACCAACGGGCTGATCCTCGAGGAAGGCCGCATGATCGTGGATGCCGACAATCAGCGCGTCATCGACGAACTGCGCAACCGGAAGGTCGACGTCATTCCCCTGCCCTTCGACGGCCCGATCGCCACCGGCGGCGGCCTGCGCTGCGCCCACCATCCTCTGCTACGCGAAAGTGTTCTTGCCTAGAGCAGGATGATTTGAGGTCCGGTCGCCGTCCCGACTCGCGCGGAGTGGCGCGCTCCAATGAACGGGACGGCATTGTGCTGGCATTGCCAGCATTTGCTCACGCAGATGTGATGTGCAGGTTCAGCAGGAAAATGCTATGGACTTTAACAGGCTGGCGCTTGGACTGCGTCGGCCTTTTTCATGTTCGGCACGACCTGCCCGCGACCGCCCGCGGGTTCGCGCAATGCGCTGGTGCAGCCGCCGCGGGTCCTGACCCGCGGACAGTCCCAAGAACAACCCCGTCTCAACCACACGCCGAATAACGACGTGGGAACAGACACTTAATGACGCCTGGGAAACAGGCGCGCCGGGGTTCGTGCAAAAGAAGAATCCGGGAATCGCGTAAAAGCCAATGGAATCAGGCTTATCCCGGATTTGCGGACACCTTTCT